>NZ_JBHZPE010000021.1:0-74879 GCF_042787985.1 Peribacillus sp. YIM B13481 | reverse complement strand
GTATCGAATGAGAATCGTCTTTTTTTAATTTGATTTACCGTACTAGTTAGAAAAACGTGAGTTTTTCAGCAGCCTCGAAACATTGCAGCACTTTTTTGAGTGAAGCAATATTTCTTGGGCATGAATGAAAAATGAAACAGCAAAATCCTTCCATTATGCAACAAGATCAATTACTCACCCATAGTCGAATTATTTACGGTAATCCGGTAGAAACTTGCAGGCCATATTCCTGCTATTATACGAGTGAAACTTTATATTTTATTAATATATAAATTATAACAATACTGTCTTATTTTGAAAAGTCATTTCTAACAAAAACCGAACTTTCAATTAAAAATATAAAACATTATTCGTAATTTTAGAAAATTGCGAAATCACCAAGACTAATTAACCTGGATTTACCATCAACAAAAAGCCATCACTTGAAATTACGGGTATTTTTCAAAAAATTAGAAATATTAGAGTCGGAATAACGGCGGCCTCATTTTATTCGCCTAAATGATACCTTTTATTGATGTTAACAAAAATGCCCACCGGGTTCATAAGGATTTAAATTGTGTGAACCATTGAAAAAAGAAGAAGACCTTGATAATTATTCCAAGGCCTTCTCTAATTAAATTCATTTGATTTTATAAACTTCTTTATATTTATTTTCAAGATACTTTATTAAATACTGAACATTCAGGCCTTCCCCTGTCGTTTCTTTCAAAATCTCTAGGGGCTGTTTTGTTTTTCCATATTTATGTATCTTTTCATTAAGCCATTTCCTGATTGGAGCAATATCGCCCGCTTCCAAAAGCCCATCAAAATCAGGCAAATCTTTAAGCATCGACTGCTTGATTTGGGCTGCATACATATATCCCAATGCATACGATGGGAAATAACCAAAACTGCCATCTGCCCAGTGTACATCCTGTAACACGCCCATTGCATCATTTTCAGGAACAATTCCCAAATAATCCTTGTATTTTTCATTCCAGACTTCCGGTAAATCCTTCACTTCAAGTTCTCCATTAAAAAGAGCCTTTTCCAGTTCATACCGAATCATTATATGTAGGGGATAAGTTAGTTCATCTGCTTCAATACGGATGAACGATGGTTTTGATTCGTTAATCCCCCGGTAAAATTCATCCAGCGTCACATCATTGAATTGTTCAGGAGCATATTCTTTCAATAGGGAGAATTTATTTTTCCAGAAGCTATAGTTCCGTCCAATGAAGTTTTCAAAAAACAGTGATTGGGATTCATGGATTCCCATTGATGTCCCATTATCGAGCAGTGTCCCGGTTAACTCTTCGGCGATATTCTGCTCATAAATGGCATGTCCACATTCATGAATGGTACCAAAGATCGCCCCCCTAAAATCACATTCATCGTAACGGGTCGTCACCCGGACATCGCCCCTATTTATTCCAGTAGCAAAAGGGTGAACTGTTTCATCCAGCCTGCCAGCCTTGAAATCGTATCCTAGATGTTTTAAAACTTCCAGGTTGAGGCGATGCTGTTTTTCTTTTGGAAATTCTTTATAAAGGAACGCTGTTTCAGGTCTATTTTCGCTTTTTGCAATCTGTTTTACCAGAGGTACTATACTCGACCGAAGCTCACTGAATACGCTGTCAAGTAGATCTACAGTCATGCCGGGTTCATACATGTCTAAAAGGGTATTATATTTCTGTCCTTCGTATCCCCAGTACTCTATGAATTTACGGGTATAAGCAACAACTTGCTCCAGATAAGGTTGGAATAACGAAAAATCCGCTTTTTCCCTTGCCTCTTCCCAAGCACTTTCAGAGCGGGATTGTAAAATGACGAATTCCTTATATTCGTTTGCAGGAATCTTCTTATTCCTTTCAAACTCTTTTTTACACTCTTGTACCATCTTATTCGTCGTTTCACTAAGAGAGGCTTCCCCCTTCGAAAGTTCCGTAATGAAGGATTCCATCTTTTTACTTGTGATCATATTAAAAACCTCAGAGGAAAGCACCCCGATCACTTCAGAACGCTGCTCAACTCCCTTTTTCGGTGCACCTGTACGTAAGTCCCAAAAAATTAACGCGAGCGCTTCATTATAGGCCGAGATTTTCTTGACATATTCTTTAAATTCTTTTTCTATCAAATCTATACCTTCTTTTTCCATATTCACTGCTCCTTCCAACTACACTTTACCATATTATACAAAAATCTTTCTTATCAGAACTACCCGTTAAAAAAAAAATAAGAGCCAAGGGCACCTCTCCCATGGCTCTTAGATTAAATTGACTTAAAGCGTTACAGGAAGAACGGATACAATCTTCTCTTTCACCTGTTCCGAGAGATCCTTTTCCATCAAAATCTGTACGGTTCCCGAATCATTGCTAGTCCTGATCAAACGCCCTATTCCCTGACGCAATCGAAGGAGCATGTATGGAAGATCCACTTCTTCGAATGCATCGGTAACCGAATTACGTTTGGCCTCGAACACTGGATCGCGTGGTGGGAATGGAAGTGAGTGTATCACTACATTTTGTAATGAAGGCCCTGGAACATCAAGTCCTTCCCATAAATGATAGGAGAAAAGAACAGATTGCTCATTCTCTTGAAACTTCTTAACAAGCTCGCTGATTTCCGCTTCCCCTTCAAAATAAAAAGGATAGGATGATGTTGGGCAGTTTTCCTTGAACCAATGCAATTCTTCTTTTGATTGGAATAACACAAGCGTTCGGCCCTCATTTTCCTCAATTGACTTCATGGTGTATTGAAGTTTAGCCAATTGGTCTCCGTTTTCGAAGGCAGGCATGTTCATTTTCATGACTTCATCGTAATCAAATGGTGATTCAACAGAGAAGCTGTCATACTTCTCTATCCCTAAGCTATCTGCAATGTATTGGAAAGATTTATTATCCGATAATGTCGCCGATGAAAAAATGTAAGGAATTTTTTTAGAGAATACCTGTTCAGACAAAATATCCTGTACAAGCCTTGGCATAATGACCAATGTTTTGGTCATTTCATTTTCTTCAAACCAGGAAACAGCCTGTTCATCCTTCACAAATAGAGAAATGGAGTAGCCCAGCTGTTCTAAATATTCTTCTGTCACTTTTAAATCATAATCATTGATCGTATACATTTCCGCCTCGAAAACAAGGTTCTCCTCTAACTCTGCAACCTTTTTATGCAGCTTTTGCGCAAAGCTTGTTATTTCCTTGGACATTGGGATTTCATAACGATTAGATCCGGTGACATGTATGGATTTTTCATCCAACAAATCAAAAAACTCTTCATTAATATCAATTAAGTCCTCAATGATGTATAAGGTTTCTTCACGAACCTGATTGGCAGTAAGCAATTCTAAAACCGAAGCAAGGGTTTGTTCCCCAACTTTATAAGTTAAAGCCTTTTGAGCAGCAAATTCCAGTAGATGACCTTCATCAAAGACAACACAGCTATGTTCAGGCAACAGTGGCAACTGTCCTTCACGCTTACGTTTTTCCTTAGTCCAAACATGTTCCATGAAGAAGTCATGTGAACAAATGATCAAATCGCTTGATTTTCGGTAGTGGTCCCGCGATAGGGTCTGTCCACAACGATGGCGCTTATCACAAGTAAAACAGTTTTGAAGCTGATCCCAGCCAACTTTAGACCAGTCTTCATCATTTAAATATGGATACTGTTTACGGTCCCCATATGCTGAATAAGCGTTCATCGATGAGTTATCATGGACAAACTTGGGAAGTTCATCATAGAGTTGATCTATTCCCTCTGAATCTTCATGATTCACTGCGTAATCCAATTTCTTAAGACATACATATTGATCGTGATATTTGGCAAGCCGAACATCCACTTCAATACCTAAAGCATTCTTAATTTTTTGGATGTCGCCTTCTTCTTTGACAAGCTGTTCAATCAACGTTTCGTCTGCACACGAAATAATTGCCGGTTTATTCGTATATCTCGCATAACAAATCGCATATAGTAAATAGACCAAGGTCTTACCGGTCCCTACCCCTGCTTCAGCAAAGCTTACATTCTTTTCTTTAAAGGCTTTTTCTAACTGAAAAGCCATGAAGATTTGTTCATCACGCAGCTCAAATCCTTTTTCGGGAAGAATATCGTAAAAAACATCACCGATCCATTCTGAAAGCTTATCGTAAAAAGAATCTTCCTTTGTTACCGAAAAAGGCAGTGTTTTAAGCATCTTGGTCTCCCCTTTTATCTATCATCAGTGTATCGATCCGTATCATAATATTTCTAGGCAAAAGGATATTATCCTTTATTTCACATTAATAGTCAAGATATTTACCCTACCATAAGAAATAAAATGTAAAAAGTATGTTTTTCTTCTATGTATGCTGCCATGTTTCCAGACTTGTAAAATAAAAGACAGGCTCTAAAAGAGAGCCTGTCTGTAAATAATATAGGGTTGAATTAAGCTTTGTTTACGTTTGATGCTTGTGGTCCACGTTGACCTTGTTCTACATCAAATGTAACGTCTTGGCCTTCTTCAAGTGTTTTGAAACCTTCGCCTTGGATAGCTGAGAAATGTACGAATACATCGTCTCCACCTTCACGTTCGATGAATCCAAAACCTTTTTCTGCGTTAAACCATTTTACTTTACCTTGTTCCATTTTTGTTGCCTCCTAGTGTGTTCTCCACACATTATATTACTATCCTTGCTCAAAAGAATATTAAGGTATTCCTTAAATCTGAACAAAAATAATTCATTATTAGAATAACAGAAAAGGAAATGATAAGCAAGACTGGAACCTATTATGAATAAATCGTCCTGACTATTAAAATCCTCCGTTATATTTTTTACCTACTCATTCACCTTGAGGCTGTCTCGGCGGCCTTTTTCCCCAATATTGATAAAGGTCTGCACGGATGAAACCATTGAACAGTTTCCTTTTTTTCGTTGCAGGCTTACCGTAATGCTGTTCGAAGTCAGGATTGGAGGTAATCATGTATACTGACCAGGTGTCAAGCTTCTTGAAAGCTTGACCCATTTCTCTATACATCTGCTCAACCGCTTTTTGCTCACCAAGACGTTCTCCGTAAGGCGGGTTCCCGACAATGACACCATACTCTTTCCTAGTCGAGATATCCCTCACCTGCATTTGTTTGAATTCAATCAGATCACCAAGGCCGGCTTCAAAACTATTCGCTTTAGATATATCGACCATTCGATGGTCAATATCACAGCCGGTTATGTCCAAGTACTGATCATAATCGGCTAAATCTTCAGCCTCAACCCGCGCTTCATCCCAAACCTTGCTGTCCATCCATGACCAGGTTTCAGAAACGAATTCCCTGTTAAACCCAGGTGCTATGTTCTGCCCAATTAAGGCAGCCTCGATAGGAATCGTTCCAGATCCACAAAATGGATCAATGAAAGGTTTATCCGGTTTCCAATTTGTCAGCATGATTAACGCAGCCGCCAATGTTTCTTTAAGGGGCGCCTCCCCCTGCCCTGTGCGATATCCCCGTTTATGCAAACCAGCACCTGAAGTGTCCATGGTAAGTGTCACTACATCTTTTAAAATAGACACTTCAATTTTAAACAAAGGACCAGTCTCTGCAAACCAAGATACTTGCTTATATTTGCTTTTCAATCTATCAACAATCGCCTTTTTGACGATAGCCTGACAATCAGGAACACTGTAAAGCTGTGACTTAACCGATTTTCCACTCACAGGGAACTCAACATCGGCTGATAAGTAATCTTCCCAATTCAAGGCCTTTGTTTTTTCAAACAACTCATCAAATGAATATGCTTTAAATTCTGCAACTTTAATTTTAACCCTGTCGGCACTCCGCAGCCATAAATTTGAGCGGGCAATGGCAGATTGGTCCCCTTTGTACGTGATCTTACCATTCTCGACTTGACAATCGTAACCAAGATCCCGAACCTCCTTAGCGACAATTGATTCCAATCCCATTGCTGATGTTGCGATAATATCGAATTGTTTCATTTATCCTGCACCTTCTTTCCAATAATCCAACTCTATTGCACATCTACCTAAATTCCCCTAATCAAGAATAAGGTATCGATTTTAGACATGTAAACCTTATTTAAAAGTTCCACTGGTCAATTTATATTTTGCTTATAGTCCGTCATTGATTGCCTAGATTTAATGTCATTGTCATGTAGTAGAGCATTTTTTTAATAACCGGGATCAACGCGACAAAATAAAGTTTAACTCAATTATCTATGTATCAATAAGGTAGGCTGCAAATATTCATGAATGAAATCCTCCAAGACAACGAAGGGCCATTTATTCACAAACAATTATGTATACTCATAACAAAATGCTTAAGGCATGTCTTAATAACTTCAAATAAGGGCAATCAGTAAAGGTAAAAAAACCTTTTATAAATAGGGTACCCAGAATCCAGGAAATGCTTAACACTTCAACGCTATTTTTTAAATCGTTACGGTCAGATGTCAATTAGCCATTGTCCTTCTGCTGAACACTTTCAATTAGAAATCTTTCGATGGGAATTAAAAAGTTGCCAAGACCTTAGTTTAACACAGCATGGTTTCAGAAAACGAAAAATAATTTGGAATGCCCGGCTTTTTATTAACGGACAATTCCCAAAAACAAAAACTCTCCTTTTAAAAGGAGAGTTGTGCTTTTGGTGTCATATGATAACGTTCTGTAAGCCATGTTTTGTTCCTCAGTACTGCAAGCGACTCGCGTCTCGTACTTCGGCGGTAATCATCTATCTACAGAAGCATGGCTTCTGTCCTTCTCCTCGTTCAATTCCAAGGAAGAAAGCGCCCCTACCATTAATTTGGGTTTCTCGCTCGTGGGGTTTACCTCGTTCCACCCTTTACATTTCTGTAAAGGCTCCGTCACTGTGGCACTTTTATAGGTATTCATGCCATATCCAAAAGGACTTAGGCATTTTCCCAGCCGTCAGCAATCCAAGATTGCTGCCCAAGCTTATTTTTTCGCCAGGCACGAACACTACGGACATCGCAGTCCGTGCGAGCATGGACTTTCCTCTACTGCAAAAATGCAGCAGCAATTACCCAAACGTTAACATAACATAATTGATTATACTCCATCATTCATTAAAACACAATACCTAAATCAATTTCACTTTTAACATGCAAAACCTCAATCAAAAAGCTTGTTTCCAAAAACGTGCTTTTCCAAGTTGGATAACCGTTTAAGGATGTCAAAGTTAGTGGTTCCCGGAGTAGCACTGGGAGCAGGCTGATTTGGACGTTTTGTACTCTCTTCGGCTTGTTTTTTCAATTTAAGATTTTCTTGTTTAAGATCTTCAATTTCCTGATGGAACACTTCATAATCTTTAATGATCAGATCCAGGAATTGATCCACGTCTTCTGGTTTATAACCGCGCATTGCTGTTTTAAAATCTTTTTCAAGAATATCTTTAGCCGTTAATTTTATCTTATCGGATAGCATAAGACTTCACCTCAATACTTTCGCCAATACAATCGACTTTTTATTATTTTTTCAAATCTGCTTGGGTTTGTCAACGAAACACCTTTTTATCTGCATAATGATGTTTCAGTGAACGATATGTACCCCCATGAATCTGTATCTAAATTTCATCATAATATGAATATGCTTTAGAAACAACTTTTAATCCATAATTATTTTCACTCCGTCATTCTTCGGACCAGCTGCCTTCTTCCGCAGCCAGTTGCAGATCATCAAAGTTTATCTGATAGATGGGGTATGGCTGTGTTTCAGCCTTTTTCATCGCTTCGAAATATGGATATCGTGCTGACCCTTCTTTTTCGGCTTCGAAAATGATGAGCATGGCGTCACTTTTATGAACCATATACCTATTTTTGATTTTCAGCTGTTGCGGCCCTTCATATGGTTTGTTAAAAATGGACTCAACAAAATCGGCACGGGCCAATATGGAACGGTAATAGTCTTGATTCGTCTCGTTCCATGACTCTTCCTGTTTCAGAAAAGGAGTTAGCACCCCTAATTTAAGCTGACTGTATTCTTCCTGTATATCGAACACCACTTCGGCACCCCATAGCTCCGTACCCAACTGACCTGATATGATCACCCATTCCAGCCCATCTTCCACCAATGGCAGAAGACGTTGCTTCATCGCTTTCTTAATATATTTTACGGCTTCATGGTCATTTTTGAATATCCCGAATTCAAAAGCCTTATAGCCAGTCATATACAAAACCTTCATTGCTTGGTTAATCTCCCTTTTAACATGTTTATGTAAGAAAATAAGGGCTAATTAGGCCCTTACTTTTTTTAGTATCCGAAAGGCATAGGCGGACAGCATGGGGGGGGCGGACAGCATGGATTAATCGGCGGCCTTCCGCAAATCAAGTTTTGCGTAAAGCATTGGTTCACCACGGATTGAGTATGTGGGAAGTAATGTTTATACGTGTTCAAATGTTTATTGACAGTTGTAGTGTGTGATGGATGAACGACAGGAATCACTGTGTTCGATACATTCGTATTAACAAATTGCTGTGTTGGAGAGACTTGCGCTGGGGCAAGTTGAGTAGGAAGTGCTTGCGTTGGGCCAAGTTGCGCTGGAGATACAGCCGATGGGCCATATTGCGCTGGAGATACAGCCGATGGGCCATATTGCGCTGGAGATACAGCCGTTGGACCAGTAAAGGCTCCCATTACGTTAGAGTGTTTATGTTTCCCGGTTGATGCGCCCATTACTCCAGGAGCGTTCCCGTATGCTCCCATTACATTGGATTTATTTCCTCCACAATTACGAAAATACATATATAATACGTCCCCTTTCATTATGATAAGTTTAGTCTTACCATTACAGACTATGAAAAAAAGGGGAGACGTGTACTGATGAAATGACCTATTTATACAGAATAAGTATAAAACTATGTATGGCCGTCAATAAGTACACTATTATAATATATGGCTACCCTTCAAATGCACTGTGGGTAATTTTCTATAAAAAGGAATAGAGACTGTCTTTTAATGATGTAAAAATAACAATCGTTAAACAAAGGACAACAAAAAATAGAAATAAAGTCGTTTTATACATTTCTCCGCTCCGCTTTCAACTTAAATTTATTTGATGTAAAGGTATGAAATGAATGCTTCGGAAATTCACCCTCAACTCTTTCCATTTTACACATTATAGTTGAAGGCTACAATATTTGTATCCATATTTTTTATTTTCGGCATTTCGCACTTAAAAACAATTCTGATTCGCTTATCTTATACAGACATACCCTTGGAATCCTCTTTCATTTCGAGACGCTTGATCCTCTTTTCCAATTCCGACTTTTGTTTCACCACAATGGTACCTTCCCTCAACATCTCTTGATGCGCGTTTAATGCACATTTTAGAGCATTGCCGACTTCCTTAAATTGATGTTCATATAATTTTGCACATTCAATCTGTGCCTGTATCCTTATTTGAACATTCCCTTTTATGGCGACCTCCTTCCAAATTTCCAATGCTTCGTTGAATTGTTTTTGCTTCTTTTTCTGAAAGGCTATGGCATGGCCAGCTATTATCCGATCTTCCTCATTTCCCGCTTCCACTATTTTTTTATAAGTCTCGACCGATTCCTCTTTTTTTCCTAGATAAGCGAGCCAGCGTGCAATTCCCATGGAATCTTCCGTATATCCATCAATTTGGAGGATTTTCCGGGACAAATGAATATACAATGTGATCAGTGATAAAATATCCAATTCATTATGCTTCATGATCCCAAATAAAATTTCCGGATTTTTCCTCTCGACAAAATCAAAATAAATCATCGGTGCCAAATATCCAGGAATATCATCTTCTCTATGTACACCTAGAATATCCGTTTCGACTGCTGATAATTTAACTCGTTCCAATTTGTTTCTCCAAAGGCGTCTTGAAGCATGATACAAATCGAAATGTCCGAATTCCGGTAGTTTTGGAACATGTTCTTTAATCAAGGTATGTCGGGTTTTCAGCTGGGGCCAATCAAAAGATTTACCATTATATGTGACAAGCGTTTCGTAATTGATGTTTTCCAGAAAGCTTTGGTAAAGCGGTATTTCACTTCCGGGCTGCGGTAGGATATGTTGTTTCACCACAACTTCATCACCTTCTAAATAGGCATAACCCAGTAAAAAAATGGTATTTCCCGCTCCGCCTCCAAGTCCTGTTGTTTCCGTATCGAAGAAAAACAGGTCTTCACTTTTAACGCCTCTAGCGGATAAGGGATGCTCCAATGGAGTTTGATTCCACTCTTTTACGATCTTTTTCAGCTCAGAAAATGCATATAACCCATGTTTGTGATTTATAGGGTAGCGGACCTCCCTAATAAAACAATAATCATCATCGAAATGAAAGGAAACGGTATCGTTCTTCAGCCACTTTTCAAGATAAGGAATTTCTTCCTTCACTGCTTGGCTATTTTCTTGTTCAGGAGAAGGATGTTTCACTGGTTCTATGTTCATATGCGTTTTCAAACGGTTCAATTTATTTTTCAAAGACAAAAAAATGCACCTCTTTTCACTTATCCCCGTATCTATGATTGTTTTTCCTTACAAAATTGACCTAATAACTGTTTTGCATCATTTTTGGCTGTTTTCGCAGCAGATTCCGTTCCGATACAGGAAGGACAGCCGCTTTCACAAGAACAATTTCCGATCATGGATATGGTTTCCAGTAGGATGACTTCAGAGTTTTCATATACTTTATCACTTAGCCCTATCCCCCCCGGATAACTATCATAAATAAAAATGGTTGGTTTTTCATTATGTGCTGCCTTAACCTGTGGATAAACATGGATATCATGCGGATCACACATAACATATAACGGAATCATGTAATTAAGGGCATGGGATGCACCTATCATTCCTTGCTCTATTCGATTTTCGTCCCACTCGAATATATCAGGCTCCATGGAAAGCATGGCCGAACTCGTGTGCAGTTCCATCTCAGGCAGGCTGATTGGCCCTGAACCAATATTTTCATGAGTTTCAAATTTGATTTTTTTGAAGATCGTAGGCATCGCCCGGATGGCGACGTCACCAAAGGCAGCTGTGGTGGAAGCGAAAGTTCGCTGTTTATCCACTTCCAATACAGACAACTGCACAGCAAGGTTAGCATCCGTATAATAGTCCACATTGACTTCACGTACATAAGCTTTCTTTTCATCCCAATCAAGTTCTTCCACCTGAAATTGCATTCCCTGGTGCAAATAAATGGCTTCATCGTGGAGAAGGGTCATTGCACTGAACGTATCCATTTCTCCTATGACCCGGTTAACCGGTGCATTCGTTTGGTCGATGATTACGACATTTTCCTGTGCAGCAGAACGCAGGCTTATATTGCTTGCCGGAAAAGCATCGTTCATCCAATGCCATTTGTCCCCATTTTGGTGTAAGACCCTTTCTTCCGTAAGGAATTCCAGTACGTCCATAATCTCTGTTTTTCCAAAGGCATCACCTTTTTTAAATGGCAGCTCATATGCTGCACATTTGACATGATCAACCAGGATCAAAAGATTATCTGGATTGATTCTTGCAGTTTCTGGATTTCTCGTAAAGAAATAATCGGGATGCTGGACGATATATTGATCAAGGGCACTTGAACTGCCGACCATGATGATCAGCGCTTCACCATGCCTTCTTCCTGCTCGTCCCGCCTGTTGCCAGGCACTCGATATCGATCCAGGGTAACCAGTCATTATGCAAACCTGGAGCTGCCCGATATCGACACCTAACTCAAGAGCATTCGTGGATACCACCCCATAAATGGAACCATCCCTGAGGCCCTGTTCAATTTCTCTACGCTGTGTAGGCAGATACCCGCCACGATAGCCCCTGATTGATTTGGGCCCCAATTGCTTTGACACGAGTCCCTGTAAATAGGTCAATAGAATTTCCACACGAACCCTGCTTCGCGCAAAAACGATTGTTTGAATTTTATTTTTCAAAAATTCATTTGCGAGCTTCCTGACTTCCAAAACCGCACTCCTTCGAATGTTTAGCGGTTTATTGACTATTGGGGGATTATAGAAAACAAAATGTTTTTTCCCACTCGGGGCCCCGTTATTATCGATAAGCACCATTTGTTTTTCCGTAAGCTCTTCTGCCAACTCTTTTGGATTATTGATCGTTGCAGAAGTGCAGACGAATACAGGATCACTGCCATAAAACTTACAGATCCTTTTTAACCTTCTTATGACGTTAGCCGTATGACTTCCGAAAACGCCGCGGTAAATATGGAGTTCATCGATGATCACATACTTCAAGTTTTCAAACAATGAGACCCATTTCGTGTGATGCGGCAAGATTCCGGAATGGAGCATATCGGGATTGGTGATGACGATATGCCCTGCCTGACGGATTTTTTGCCTGATATTTGAAGGTGTGTCCCCATCGTATGTATAACTATTTATCTCAGCGTCCATTTCATGAATCATTTCGTTCAATTCGCTTTTTTGATCATAACTCAGCGCTTTTGTCGGAAATATATAAAGCGCTCTAGTTTTTTCATCTTCAAGTATTTTTTGAAGGACCGGCAAATTATAGCATAATGTTTTACCAGAAGCCGTTGGGGTGACCGCTACAAGACTTTCGCCACTGACAGCCGTATCAAATGCGGTGGCCTGATGGGTGTACAACCCATTTATCCCCCGTTTTTCAAGAGCATGCTTGATCTTATCATTCATTCGATCGGGAAAAGGAACATGTTTTGCCTCTTTCGCTTCAATTACTTGCCAGTGTACAATATTATCCTTATAATCCTCATTGGTTTTTAATTCCGTGATGACTTCTTGTAAATTTTTTCGCAGTTTCATATAACCACCTCATACTCCTATTCTACCGAATGAACGTTCTATGCAAAAGGGAAACTATTTCCTATTCAAAAAAAAATCAGGAAACGGCTACTCCCGCTTCCTGATCATTCTTTTTCAGTTAATTCTTCTCGACATATCGAATGATTTCTTCGGCTAGTCTGCTCGGAGCTTCCAACATTCCCATATGACCGCTTCCCTCAAGTATAACTTCATTAATATGGCTCCCTTTAACAGAAAAGGTTTTTTCAGCGGGAATTACTTTATCCTTTTCACCTGCAACCAAAAGGACTGGGAGCTTCGTCTCTTTGAGTACATGATTTCTGTCTGTTCTGTTCCTCATGGCATGCAAAGACCCAATCGCACCACTTTCACTTGTTTTATAACCGATTTCCTTTGTATGTTCAATATTCGGATCATCGGAATTAGCGAAAAGCTTTGGTACAAGTCCATCAATGAAAGGAATGATTCCATCCATTTCTATTTTCCCGACAGATTTTAAACGCCCCTCCTTACCAGCTTCATCGTCAGGCAAAGCGGTAGAATGAATCAGTGAAAAACCAGACAATTTCCCAGGAAACCTTTCTGCGAATGCCAAGGTGATATATCCTCCAAGAGAATGACCAAACATATAAACCTTTCCGATTCCCTGTTCTTCCATAAATGAAGCAATATCAGCAGCCATATCATCAATCGAGAAAGATGCCCCTATTTCTTCACTTGCACCATGCCCTCGTAAATCAATGGCAACAACTCGGTATTCATCTTTTAATTCAGCAATGATGTTCTTCCAATATTCATGACTTCCACAAAACCCATGGATGAACAACAATGTTTTATTTCCTTTCCCGGTATCTATGTAGGAAAGCTTGCTATTTTCTGTCATATCAATCCCTCATTTCCTTTACTAATCAATCAGTAACGTTATTCCCTCTATATCCGTATCTAAAACCCATTGGTTCATTCACAATTCTTCAGTCCTAACATAGCCTATAGGCAAAGGAATTTTTTAGGAAGGAGAACCGTGATGACCTCTTCTGAAAAAAATAATAATCGAAATCGAATTGAACCCTTTACCCATTTTATTAACAAAATGGATCGATTGTTTTCCGAAAGGCCTCCTAAAGGCATGCTGCAATCTCTTGACGATTTCTTCGGTTCTACTAAAGAACGCAGCTTTCCGGTTGATGTCCATGAGACAAATTCAGAGTATACCCTTACCGCTACCTTGCCCGGTATTGCACGCAGCCAAATATCCATTGATGTGCTGACCCATGCCGTGACCATTTCTGCAAAACATGTTGATAGGCAGCATAAAACGCAAGGAATGTTTCAAAAAGAAGTTTCAGCCGGTACATTTTCAAGAACTATTTCCTTTCCAAAACCGATTGATGAAGCAAAAGTCACCGCACGACATCGCGATGGCATCCTCACGCTTCACCTGCCCAAAATTAGAGGGAATCGGATTGAAATCAATTAGGCAAATTTAAAAGCAGACTTAAATAAGTGGCTGGGTCACTTGTAAGTCTGCTTTTCCTTTATTCACCATCTAAACTTTGAAGAAGCCCCCTACTCCTTTGACCATTGACGATACTTGAGAAACTGTATTCATCATTTGTCCAGCTGTATTCATCATTTTCGTTATATCCATGGAACCATCTTGTGTTTTGAATTGATTCATGACCGATTTGATACCAGATGGCTGGGGTTTTTGCATGAACTGTTGCTTTGGATAGGGATTATGAGCCTGCTGCTGACCTTGCGGGGGTCGTTTAGCTGGCTGCAACGGATTATCGAACGGACTAAAAGCCTGCTGCTGCAGTTGCTGATTGGACTGAATCGACTGCATTTGTGGCATTTGCATTGGCTGCATTTGTGGCATTGGCTGCATTTGCGGCATTGGCTGCATTGGCTGCATTTGCGGCATTTGCGGCATTGGCTGCATTACACTGTTACTCGGATAAGCTCCAACAGGCATCGCCTGCTGCTGAATTTGTTGGAATGGATGATAGGCCGCCTGCTGATAAGGATCATGATATGGCGTCATATAGCCCCCTGTATCCTGGGTATGATATGGATACATTAATGGCCGTTCAAGATTATGATTATTTTGCAGAGGATACTGTATTGGCTGCTGGTACCCTCCCCAATATTCCGGCATAGATTGAGGATACTGTCCTTGATTTGGGGAGACTTGGTTAAAACCGGATCTCATCATGTTCAATGAGCCCTCCTCTTTTTTCATTACATGGTTCTGATAATATATGAAAAAAGAGGAAATAAAGTGTAGGTGTTTTTATGATAAAATCCGATCGATCTCCGCTTTTACATTATGAAGGATAAATTCGACTGATTGGACATGACTTTTAAATCGCTTGTAACTGGTTTTAGGAAAGAATGCCTGAACGGCCACATCAGAAAGGTTATGAGCGGTTTGTTCGATTTGCTCGGGGAAAAGATGCTTAAACTCGGTTTCTTTCATCCACTCCTTCATTCCGTTTTCCCAATCGATGCATGAGGACCTGACCTGATCAGCAAACGGCTTGACTTCCGAAAAGAAATCCTTTTCCTTTTCTTCTTTGCGTACATCCTCATAGATATCATCCGCTTGGACCGTATATTTTATTAATTGTTCGGTTAATAGCTGCAGTTTCTCTTTTTGCACAATATATTCCTCCGCACATTTGTTTCCTCTTAGTATAATCCAGTTCTTTATAAAAGGAAATTCTATCGGCTTATACGTGCAATTCGGTGAAAACCTTGTGCTTTATAATTGGTTTTTCCAGAACAATGGAAAAGGAATGGTTTACACCTTCAGCATTCACCCAATAATCCTCGGCATTCTCAATGGCTTCCTGGACATTGTTAACCAATGTATATTGCTCTGCCCAAAGTTTGCACCTCACTGTATTTACAGTTTCCCCATATGAAATTTCCAAACGATCCAGGCTGGTACTGATCTCAGCTATCATCCTTAATATTTCCTCTGTTGAGACACTTTTATTGACCATGCTGATCCCTCCATTCTATACGTGTACTATTCTTTTTTTTAGTAGAAAGCCCTTCAAGGTTGACAAAACTAGAAGGGAATCGGCAAAGAAAGTGCTATTCGCTT
This sequence comes from Peribacillus sp. YIM B13481, assembly GCF_042787985.1. Classification (NCBI taxonomy): domain Bacteria; kingdom Bacillati; phylum Bacillota; class Bacilli; order Caryophanales; family Bacillaceae; genus Peribacillus; species Peribacillus sp. YIM B13481. The sequence goes on along the minus strand of NZ_JBHZPE010000021.1, from coordinate 59,006 downwards.
AATTTATTATGCCCTTCGACAACAATGGCAGAATGAAGAATGGAGTTTTAAACAAAAATACAGACAGGAGGTGATTTTATGCAGTCGAATGAAAGCAGACAGCAAGAAAACGAAAAACGACAAAAGCCGCCTACTAAAAAGGCAGGAACGGGAAACCCGAAACTTAGTGGAGAAAACCGCCCCTCAACGTAAGGGCATCAATACTTGTACAATTAACAGGGAAGGCATAATCGACGCCTTCCCTGTTTCCTTTTAAAAAAACCACTTTTTGATCATTGCAGCTGTGTGCAGCTGCTTTTGTTTATGGTCATACCAATCGGTCAATTCCGGGTCTTCCTCCCATTGGGGCTCAATAAACCAATCTTTTTTAATCCTTTTATTCACATCCCATTGCTCTGTCCCCCCTGCTTGATGATGAATCAATGGATAAACTCCCCTCAGCATCGGGGTTTCATGGTACCTAGGCTTTTTTCGATATTGTTCGTAATCAAATCTAGCCCCGGTTGGTTCAGTCCTGCAGGAAAATTCATAAAATAACGGAAACAAATCTTCAGAAAATAAAAGGCCGGCCAACCTTTTCCCCAATTCAATCCTTTTATCGATATTTCTAAAATTCGAAACGGACGAACCATACAGCTTACCATTGCAGGTAGGAAATAATACAGTGCTAAAATGCATCCAGTCCTGCAGGAAAAATAATATAGAATGAAAAACGAAAGTTTGCTTTTTAATAACAGGCTTTTCAATGACGTTTTGTTCATTTATTATAAGCGCAGTGACTAACTTTTCACGATTTCCATGTTTCCAAAAGGAATACCATTCGTTCGTCATGAATTCAGTAATAAAAAAATAATGACATAAATGAAACATTGGACGCCCATACTTCGTCGAATAATGATAGAGAAGCAATTGAGGATAAGCATCCTGGAATATTCTCCAATTGGCTTCTTCATAAGTTAGGAATAGGTGATGCCTGTATTTAAGGCTAAGCAAATGGGAATACCATATTCCTTCAAGGTCACACATATTCCAGCCTGCATTTCTAGAAACCATCCCGGCTAAAAAAGACCACTGTATTTCTGGGTGGTTTCTGAAAAATTGTTCATATGCCTTTGTTCTTGATATATTATCCCTATTCCCTTTCGCGGTTTGGACTTTTATGGAATGGAGCATTTGCTTTTCCGTATTCAACACTTGCATCTATATGTCCATCCTTTCCATAACGATTAATTGTGACATTTAGTTGTACATAAATCCTATCGTTCAAAGAAACAATTCTTTTTATTCACATATTGGATTCTTTTTTTGCTAATATAGATAAGTGAAAAAAAGGAGGGGTAAAAGTGGCATTTCATTATCCCAATGGACGAAGATTTGTACCGCAGGCTTTGGAAGAAAAGAAAAGCCCACTAAAAAAAATCAGTTATAGCAACCGGGGAAAAACATTGGAAGACGATTTGAACGAAACCAATCAGTTTTATTTAGCACACGGCATTGCCGTCATTCATAAAAAACCGACACCCATTCAAATTGTTGATGTCCATTACCCGAAGAGAAGTGCTGCAGTCATTAAAGAAGCCTACTTCAAACAAGCATCGACCACCGATTACAATGGTGTTTATAAAGGAAGGTACATTGATTTTGAGGCAAAGGAAACGAAAAACAGCAGTTCGTTCCCTCTGAAAAATTTTCATGACCATCAAATTGAACATATGAAACACATCGTTCAGCATGACGGAATTGCATTTGTCATCATCCGGTTTTCCGCAATGGATGATATATATCTAATGGGTTCTGAACAACTTAGTTTTTATTGGAAGAGAATGAAAGACGGCGGACGCAAATCTATAACTCTTCAAGAAGTTGAAAGCTGTTCACGAAAGATTACTCTTGGCTTTCAACCGAGAATTGACTATATTAAAGTAGTAGATTCGCTCATCTCAGAAAATTTTTAGTTTTTTTAGAAAGGCAGGTTAGCTGTAATGGCTGAAAAATATAATACTAGAGAAGAACGCCGAAAGCAGGGGCAGACACAAAAAAAGGAACCGAACAAAGGTCCTAAGAAGCCAACCAATATGCTTAAGCGCATTTTCCTTATACTTGTTACAATCGGAATTATAGGCTTGGTTGGCGGAGGAGCTGCAATGGCTTACTTTATAAGCGATGCTCCAAAACTTGATGAAAAGCTTTTAAAAGATCCAGTCACATCCAAAATTCTCGATGAAAATGGTAAATTGCTAGCCGAAGTCGGAACAGAAAACCGGGATTATGTAAATTATGAAGACATTCCCAAACGTGTCGAAGATGCTTTCCTGGCTACGGAAGATTCACGCTTTTATAAACACCACGGGGTGGATTTCTTGCGTCTGGGCAGTGCCGTCATAGCCAACTTCAAACACGGATTCGGCTCAGAGGGTGCAAGTACATTGACGCAGCAGGTTATCAAGCGTTCTTATTTAACACCTGATAAGACCATTAAAAGGAAAGTCCAGGAAATGTGGCTAGCCATACAGCTGGAAAGAAAATATACAAAACAAGAAATTTTCGAAATGTATGTGAATAAGATTTTCTTTGCAAATCGTGCAAACGGGATATTAACTGCTTCCCATACTTATTATGGAAAAGAACTAAGCGAATTGAAATTGAATGAAGTGGCCATGCTTGTAGGTTTACCGCAAAGCCCAAGCCGTTATAACCCTTATTTACACCCAGAACGCGCGAAAGAACGCCGTGATATTGTCCTTCACTTAATGAATAAACATGGATATATCACTGAACAGGAAATGAAAAATGCACAAAGCATCGATATAACAGAAGGACTTCAAGAAATCGATAAAAGCAAAAAAGACACGACTGCTTATGATGCATTCATCGATTTGGTCATTGAGGAAGTCGGACAAATGGGTGACTATAACGTCTTTACCGATGGTTTGGAAATCCATACGACCATTGATAAAGATGCCCAAGAATATGTCTATAAAATGTTGAACAGTAATGAAATCATCAATTATCCAAGTAAAGATCTCCAAGCTGGAGTTACCTTAATAGATACTAAAACTGGTGAAATTAAAGCAGTTGGCGGCGGCAGGAACACGACGGTTAAACGCGGCTGGAATTATGCAACGGACGCCAAGCGTTCACCTGGTTCGACCATTAAGCCAATTCTGGATTATGGTCCTGCCGTAGAATATTTAAATTGGTCCACCTACCATCCAATCAAAGATGAGGAATATACCTACAGTGATGGAACACCGCTTAAAAATGCTTCCGGGAGACATTATGGTACTGTAACAGCTCGCGAAGCACTAGCACGGTCATTAAATATCCCTGCCTTAAAGACGCTTCAAGCAGTCGGCTTGGACCGGGCGCGTGATTTTGCCGTTGACCTTGGCATGCCTTTCAAGAATGAAATAAGTGAATCTGCTGCAATTGGAGGCGGTCAAGACGTTTCTACGCTTGAACTTGCCGGTGCATACAGTTCATTCGGAAACAACGGTATTTATAATAAACCGCATAGTGTGACAAAGATTGTTTTACGTGACAAAACCACCATCAAAAACAAGACGGAATCGAAACCGGTCATGAAAGATTCCACGGCTTTCATCGTGACGGACATGTTGAAGAGCGTCATTAAAGAACCTTATGGAACAGGAAGGCTAGCCAATATACCTAATCTTCCAGTAGCCGGTAAAACGGGTTCAACCAATTTCACGCCTGACCAGCGTGCACGGAACAACATCCCAGCCTCCGGTGTAAAAGATAGCTGGATGGCGGGTTATACAACCAATTATACAGTCGCAGTATGGGCTGGATATGATAATGCACCAGGCAATAAAATGGAATATCTTGGCGATTCATCTCAAAGGATCCCTAAATCAATTTTCAAGAACTTGATGGAACATATGGCTCAGTCAAAAGAAACGAAAGACTTTAATCAACCTGACAGTGTTGTGAAGGTTGGAATCATAAAAGGTTCCAATCCAGCTGTTAAAGCCAATCAATATACACCAAGCGATAAAATCACTTATGAATATTATGTTAAAGGTCACGAGCCAACACAAGTGACGACAGAATATGAGAAAGTCGATTCACCTGGCATTAACGCTTCTTACGATAAGGAAAGTAATGAAATCAATCTATCATGGTCATATCCTAAAGGTAATGCCAAATTCGAGGTTATGATGTCCGTTGATGGCGGAGCACAGAGCGTGTTAAAAAAATCGAAGGATACTAGTTTAACGATCCCTAATCCAACCCCTGGAAGTAAATATACTTTCTCAGTGGTAGCCATAGTGGATAACCAACAAAGTGATCCTGCCAGTACATCGGTCGAAATCCCTGCAGAAGCGGAAGATCCTAAGGGTACTGACGAGGAGATTAAAGATCCGGCAGAGGGTGAAAATCCGGAACAAGAAACTCCTGCTGAAGGTGAAAAAGATAAGCAAGACGAAGATAAAAATAACAACGGCAACAATGGCAACGGCAGTGGAATTGATAATGGAATTGATAATGGAAACACTGATAATAATGGAAATGGAAACAATCCTGATGATGGAAAAGGCAATAAGGATGATGGAGACGTTGAAGGTGGGGATATTGTCACCGACCCTGGGACTGTAGAGGAAGAAAAACCAGGCGAAATCCCTGACCCTAACCCGGCCCCTGATCCAGAAAAAGAGAAAGACAACAATAAAGAAAACAAAGATTGACTATTAAACGTCTAAGCTAATGCTTAGAGCAGTTTGTAGACAAAAAGGTTTCGGAATGTACTCATTCCGAAACCTTTTTCATTTTTTATTGGATTTGAAATAGCTATAGAGAAAGACCATTTCTGGCCATCGCGAATTCCGAAGGTATAGTTAATGAATGTCAGTTTGACTAAAAATAACTGGATCTATACTTAAGCGTCCTACCTCGGAATACTTTCACCTCAAGTTCTTCTTTTAAAACAAAAAAGACTGTTGGCAAACGGGGTTCTGTCTAAATGTTAAAACAAAGTTGATTGGAACGGGTGTGCGTGACACCTGCGGGAAAAGCGTGTCCAAGGGAGACACCGCAGGCGCAAAGGGCGCCGAGGGCGGACCCCCTTGGTTCCCTACGTTCCAATCAATGTTTAAATTACAAACCCTCAAAAAAACTGTAGACAAACTCAATTTTTTATCGAGTTTGACTACAGTTTGCGTCTAAGCTAAAAGCTTAGACGTTTCTTTTATTCTTATTAATGATCATGAGCTTCACATATAGTTTCTCAAATTCTCGGAACAACTCACTAAGTTGTCTATAAGAATGGAAAGAAGCGGGTCTTGCAAGGATGAAAGAAACCCTTTCAGCCGCGTTCACCGGAATATTATGAAAGGACTCTATTTGCACTCGGCAGTCACTCAATACCACTGGCTTTCCATGCATCCAGAAGACTGCATTTAAAAATAAACCGATACCCTGCTTCATGAGTCCCAAGGTCCTTCCCGCTTTTCGCTCTGAAAATAGTATGCTGCATTCAGTATCTATTCCCTTCCATTTTTCCAGTAGTTCCTTTATATGCATTGCCCCCTTGGTCCAAGGAGCATACGACACTACATTATTATAATAAAGTATCTCATACGGGAAAGCCTCGAATGGGATTGATCCATTCCATCCTGTATAGCATTCTTTTTCCAAAATGGTTTCCTTTTCAGGGAAAAAGAACGGATGGTCCAATTCGGCCGGGACTTTTAATGATATGGACTGCGTCAATTGGCTTCTTTCCTTTTCATTCTTTTTTTTCCTTCACGGCATACATCTAGGAGTGGGCAGGTTTCACATCTTGGTGACTGTGCCTTGCAATGATAGCGTCCAAAGAATATCAGACGGTGATGCGTAACGGACCATTCATCCTTCGGTATCTTAGCCATCAACGTTTTCTCAACATCGAGGACACTATCTTTCCAGCGGCATAATCCCAGGCGCTTGGAAACCCTCTCTACATGGGTATCTACAGCTATCGCTGGCACATCATACGCAACCGAAACGACTACATTCGCCGTCTTTCTGCCCACGCCAGGCAATTTAACAAGCTCATCACGATCCCTGGGAACTTCTTTACCGTATTCTTCGATCAGCATTCGCGACAACTTTTGAATGTTCTTAGCCTTGTTACGAAACAAACCGATTGAGCGAATGTCATTTTCCAACTCTTCTACCGGAACGCTTATGTAATCCTCAGGCCTTTTATATTTTTGAAATAAATCCTTCGTGACTTTATTCACTAATACATCCGTACATTGAGCTGACAGAGCAACAGCAATCACCAATTCAAATGGATTGGAGTGATTCAGTTCACAATGGGCATCTGGAAACATTTCACCCATTGTATCCAGACAATATCGAACTTGAGCTTTATTCAACATATTGGTTCTCCTTCAATTTACATTACTGCTCGAGCCAGTTATAAAAGGGCACATCTTTCAATGGTTGTGCAGTTTCCGTTTTTCGGTCCCTCTTTTGATGCACTCTAAATTTTTTTCCTTGCTCCCTTGCCTGTTCCAAGGTTTTAATTCCATTCTTTTTCCACTCGAACAAAATTCGATCAATGTATCGGAAATTCAATTTACCGGAAATGACTGACTCCCTAAGAGCTGTCTTAATGATTTCAGGTTGATGGTCGTCCTCCATCCACATTGCCAATGTTTCACATTCAAATGGAGATAAAGGGCGGCCGAACTCCTGTTCAAAAATCGTATAAAGGCTCTCTCCCGCTTTTTGGACCTCAGCTGACTCTGACTGTTTCAAAGTTTTTAAGAAGCAGTCCATCATTTTTTCATAAAGTGGAGCCAACGAATATTTTTCCTGTCCGATTTCTTGACTTCCTTCAACCACCATTTCAACAAATCCCCTTTGAACCAAACGCTGGATTAAGAATAGACATTCCGTTTCCTGTAATGTCATTCGGTCAGATAGTTGGGATGGTGCAGGGAAATGGTTACCTTTATCGATAAAGCTTTGCAATTGTAATAATAGGACCATTTCTTGTTCATTCAGTCCCATTGTCTTATAGTTAGTCAACAAAAAGGATGGAATCGTTATCGTTCCTTCCTTAAACCACGCATATAAATGTTCTTTATTCATGTTATTGGACACCTCTGATTAAGTATAACATGAATATGGCTCCCCTAATAAGCTTATAATTTTAACAAAAAACGGTTATCTGCCCAATATGGCAAGATAACCGCTTCATTACGAGATCAAGGATATAAACGATTTAATAGACGTGGGAACGGAATGGTTTCACGGACATGTTCAACACCACTGATCCAAGCAACGGTACGTTCTAACCCCAAACCGAAGCCTGAATGCGGTACAGATCCGTATTTTCTTAATTCCATATACCATTTGTAAGCATCTTCGCTCAAGCCATGCTCATTGATTCTCTGTTCAAGCAATTCCTGATCATGAATCCGCTCCGAGCCGCCAATTATTTCTCCGTACCCTTCCGGAGCAATCAAATCGGCACAAAGAGCGACCTCTTCCCTGTCAGGAGCAGGCTGCATATAAAAAGGTTTGATTTTGGTTGGATAATGAGTTATGAAGACTGGCTTATCATAACTTTCTGCTATCGCAGTTTCGTGCGGTGCTCCAAAATCATCACCCCATTGGATATCATCAAATCCTTGTTCATGAAGGAACTTTATGGCTTCATCATATGTAATACGAGGGAATGGAGCTTTAATTTGTTCAAGCTTCGCTGTGTCACGGCCCAGCGTATTCAACTCAAGCTGACAGTTTTTCAAAACAGATTGGATGATGGAAGATACGAATTGTTCCTGAACCTCCAGATTTTCTTTGAATTCGATGAAAGCCATTTCTGGTTCAATCATCCAGAACTCGATTAAATGCCGTCTTGTTTTGGATTTTTCCGCCCTGAAAGTAGGTCCAAAGGAAAATACCTTCCCTAGTGCCATTGCTGCCGCTTCCATATAAAGCTGACCACTTTGTGAAAGGTATGCATCCTCATCAAAGTATTTAGTGGCGAACAATTCACTCGTTCCTTCTGGTGCGCTTCCTGTTAAAATTGGGGGATCGACTTTAACGAAACCTTCTTCATTAAAGAATTCATATGTAGCACGGATTATTTCATTCCGGATTTTCATGACTGCATGCTGTCGTTTTGAACGCAGCCACAAATGGCGGTTATCCATTAAGAATTCAGGACCATGTGCTTTAGGTGTAATGGGATAATCCAATGATTCATGAATGATTTCAATATCTTTCACTTGTAGCTCAAAACCGAACGGCGAGCGTTCATCCTTTTGAATGACACCTGTTACATACAAGGATGTCTCTTGCGAAACCGATTTCGCACGTGCAAAAATTTCTTCACCCACATCAGCTTTCACGACGACACCTTGAATGAAACCTGAGCCATCACGGATTTGAAGGAATGCAATTTTACCACTGGAACGTTTGCTGGCAAGCCAGCCTCCAATGGTAACTTCTTGATCGACGAATTTGCTAGCATCTTTTATTGTAATTTTCACGGGATTTCCCTCCAAAAATAGCTTAACTCACTAGGAATTTACTCTACTTATTATACCCATTGCCCTGCTTACAAGCAAATAAATCAGGTTGCATGCCTTTTATATCACTCTTATCAATTTTTCGAGGTGTATCCGCCATATTGCACACTTTTTCACTAACGAATTTGTTGATATGGTATTTGCTCCATCCTAACTAAATGTTCAAGGCATTTTTCTGTTGAAACCAACCTTCCCCCTAACAATTTTTACCTAATTATACTAAATAATCTAAAAATGTTGAACTTAAACAAAAAATCATATACGATATCATATATGATTAATAAAAAATCAAGGGGGGATTGTCCATGGCAAAAGCAAGAGTGAAACTAAGGAAGTCAGATTATTCGGAAGAAATGGATGTATTGTCGAACGGTTATATATTAATGAACGGTGATAAATACGATGTATCCCAAATAAAGTTGGATATCCCTATTTCAGGGACTGTATATGGGACATTATTAAACTATAAAGGATCATTGGAAGCATTGAAGGAAAAGATCGGCCACCCTCCTTATAATGAGCCTCCTAAAGGGCCGATCCTTTATATTAAACCTAGAAACACGTTTTCTTCTTTTTCAACTCCAGTTCCCCTTCCAAATGGTATACCTGAATTGGAAATCGGGGCGGCCCTTGGAATAGTGATCAATAAAACGGCCACTAGGGTCAAGAAAGAACATGCATCGGATTATATAGAAGGTTTTACGATCGTCAATGATATTAGCATTCCGCATGAAAGCGTTTACCGTCCTGCGATCCGTTATAAAGCCCGAGATGGATTTTGCCCGATCGGTCCCTGGGTCGTATCCAAGGAATCCATATCCAACCCCGATTCATTAGGAATCCGTGTATTTATAAATGGGGAGCTCAGGCAAGAAAATTCAACTGTAAATCTAATTCGCTCCATTTCCCACCTCATTGAGGATGTAACAGACTTCATGACTCTGAATTCGGGTGACGTCCTTCTAGTTGGAGTTCCTGAGAATGCACCACTGGCAAAAGCCGATGATCATATTAGAATTGAAATTGACGAAATCGGATATTTGGAAAATACAATCATTTCGGAAGTAAAGCTATCAAAGGAGGGGGTTTTATGAAGAGAGCCCGTGTAGCCTATGCAGGTGCCATACATCTAGCAAGTGAATATAATGGCCGGCTCCAATTGACGGATGGCCGGATTGTCAATGAGCAAGATGTTGTCTGGCTTCCCCCGGTGGAACCCCGTACTGTATTCGCGCTTGGCTTGAATTATGCCGACCATGCGAAGGAGCTGGCTTTTAAAGCCCCGGAAGAACCCCTTGCGTTCTTAAAAGGGCCAAATACCTTTATCGGGCACCGGGGACAGACAAGACGGCCTTCTGATGCATCTTATATGCATTATGAATGTGAACTGGCAGTCGTCATCGGTAAAAAGGCGAAGAACATAAAAAAAGAAGACGCCTTTAAGTATGTAAGTGGATATACCATTGCAAATGATTATGCAATACGGGATTATCTGGAGAATTACTACCGGCCAAACTTAAAGGTCAAAAATCGCGATACCTGCACCCCAATTGGACCGTGGCTAGTGGATGCCGAAGATATTCCAGATCCTTCGAATCTTTCCATCAAGACATACGTCAACAAAAAATTGACTCAGGAAGGCAACACGAAAGACATGATATTCAGCATTGCTGATTTAATTGAATATTTCAGCGGCTTCATGACATTGAGTCCAGGCGATATCATATTGACAGGCACACCCGAAGGATTGGCGGATACTGCTGTAGGTGATGAAATCACCACTGAAATTGAAGGTATCGGAAAACTCGTTAGCACAATAGTCGGTGACGATATATTTAGAGAAGACGGGGATCGGTCGCATTTAAAAATTCATAATTAACGGAAGGGAAGGATCACATGCCTCATATAATTATAGAATATACCGATAATATCAAAGATGAACTCCAGATTGACGGTTTGTTAAAGAAAGTGAATGATGTATTAATCTCCTATCCTTCCATCTTTCCAATTGGCGGCATTCGATCTCGAGCCATTGAATTAAAGCATTATCGTGTTGCCGATGGTTCAGAGGATGATGCCTTTGTTCATGCCATACTAAAAATTGGCGCTGGACGCCATGACAAGGATAAAACCAAAGTATGTGACCACCTTTTTGAAACGCTGGAGTCCCATTTGGCAGCCCTCTTCTCAAAGAGATATCTTGCCCTTTCCATGGAGCTTACGGAATTCAGTGATTTTGGCACATATAAAAAGAATAATATCCATAACCGATTTAAATAAAAGATTTCATATTTAAAGGCCTTCCTGAGCATCTGGAAGGCCTTTATGGTTACATACTGCTACAGGGTCAGTTGATTTCTGCAAGATTTTCAGCACGGTTTAAGAACTCCTTGACACGGTCCACATATTCCTGTTTATCATAGCCAGAATATAAAGCGCTGGCCATGCGAACCGGATCCCCAAAAAAGAAGCGCTCATATAGTGTTTGCCTAGTTCCAAATGAACTCATGCATACATCCCATGCGAGACGATACAGTTTAACCCTGTCATACGCCCCGCCATTAGCGGATTGAAGGTATTTATCCAAATCCGGTCGAAGCTCCGAATTGAAATCGGCTTCATTTGGTATCGCCATTAAGCCACTAGCCCCAAGAAGCTGCATGATTTCACTGAATCTAGGGTAAATCTTTGGATAATAATTACGGGCAATGTTTAACGGTGTGAAATCTGGTGTCATTATTCCCCACTTATCCACTTTTGCGTTTGCCTCCGAAGCTGTAATGAAGGCTTTTACCGTTTCAAGTGCTATGATGACTTCCGAAATTTTCTCCTGAACATGCTGGTATTGCCCAATATTGATCGTTTCCACCATTAGTTGCAAAATACCCAGAATGAACTCGGTTTTGATAATATTCTTCGATACCACCTGATGGGTCATATGAACAACCGCATTGCTTTCATTATAAGCCTGGTTGCAAATGCCGACATCCCCATATGCGAATACCCGGTTCCAAGGAACGACTACATCATCAAAAACGATTATAGTATCCATTTCCTCAAATCGTGAGCCAAGTGGATGGTCAAAATTGGATTTGCCATAGTCGAATGATTCACGACAGATGAATTTTACCCCCGGTGTATTATTCGGTATGGAGAATGCGAATGCATAAGGGTTTTCTTCTTCTGATTGTTTAAGCAACGTTGAAGGAAAAACCATGATTTCATCCGTTATTCCGCCTTGTGTAGCTAATAATCTGGCTCCCTTTATAATTAGCCCTTCTGAATCCTTGCCAGCAATCCGTGCAGCGATGTAAGGGTCCGGAAGCTTTGCCGCACTAACTCCCCTATTAACCTGGGGTTGAATCAGCGTATGTGTCAACGACAAATCCATTTCCCGGCAGAGCTCATAGTAGTCTTTCATATTTTTAGCAAATGCCGAATCCTGAGTGCCGAACATATCCGCCGCAGAACCATACGCCATCATCCCACTGTTGATGTAATCAGGGGAACGTCCCATCATACCATTATTATGTCTTGCCCATTCTTGAATCATTTTCCTCCTTTTTTCAAGATCTTCCTTAGTCCGGGGCTGCATGAATGAGGCCCCTACACTTTCATTGGAGGTTGGTGAAATATAAGTCATGATATCTTTTTTCCCGGGATCATGCTGGAGGTCATATAATTCGGCCTGTGTTTTCATGACCCCTTTAAAAGCTGGGTGTTCACTGATTTTATCTTTTACTTGCTCCCCATTTATCCATACGTTCGCCTTTGCGTTGTCTACCCTATTAATATATTCTTCACCTGTTTTTGCCGGCATGATTGCATCCCCCTTTAAAATAAATGAAGCGCTTACAATTAAAAAAATCCCAAATATTTAATTAATTCCTATAACAAAATATACCATGTGTTATGATATATATATAATACTTAAAAAATTCAATATGTATATGTAAATCATATGTATGAGGTGTATATAATGGACATCCGGCAGTTAAAGTATTTTGTGACCATCGTTCAGGAAAAACAAGTAACAAAAGCCGCAAAAAAATTACATATGGCCCAACCGCCTCTTAGCCAGCAGCTTAAATTAATGGAAATGGAAATCGGTGAAAAGCTTTTCGATCGGAATGGAAAGAAACTTGAACTCACTGAAACTGGCAAGGTCCTATATAAAAAAGCTGAAGCTCTATTAAACCAGTTTGAAGAATCCCTACTGGAAGTGAAGGAAGTCAGTAAAGGGGTAAAGGGCACTCTTTCCATAGGTTCTGTAAAAACTTGCTTTTCTTACATTCCGCAAAGGATGAGAACCTTCAGAGCAGAATACCCTGACATACGCTTCAAGTTAATGGAAGGAGATACGTTCCGTTTGACGGAAGGCTTAATAAACAGGGAAATCGAGTTGGCCATTGTACGGCTTCCTATTAATGGTAAGCAATTCTCAGCGATTAACCTTCAGCCGGAAGATTTTGTGCTTGTCACCCCAAAAGATTGGGATATCCCAGACTCCATTGAATTTAAACATATTAAAGAATTTCCCCTTTTATTGCTGCATAGGGTTAGCGGTCAAGGTACTTATGAACTTATCGTGGATGAATGCTTCAAACATGGATTTGAACCTGCCATTGTATGTGAATGTCCTGATGCAGCAATGATATTATCTTTAGTGAAAGAAGGAATAGGTGCTACTATCATGCCGCGCACCACCTCTAAATCTTTTTCAACTCAGGGTATAAAAATAGTCGAATTCAAAGATTGTGCAGTAAAGTCGGAAGCTGCCCTTATATGGCTCGAAGACCGCTATCTTTCCAAAGGCGCCGTCAAATTTCTAGAAACTTTTTCTGAATGAGTTGCCATTATCCATGGATCTTCATTTCATTTATACTCATTCATCGATCAATTTTGTGTGGATTTGAATTTTATCCAATAAAAGGGGGAAAACCACCTTTAGATAGATGGCTGATTTTTCCCAGTTCATTCACAAGGGCAGGTATGCTTTTACATCCTTCAATGTCGCACAACACCCTTAACGTCATGTCCAGTATTGGACTTTACAAGGATTTCATTAAAATTATCTTTTGTTACCGTTTTTAAATTTGCCCGGCGGTTACCGAACAGAGCACCTAAATAACATGCCAGGAACCCAAGCGGAATGGACACAATCCCTGGTGAATTCAAAGGGAAAATCGGGTTACCTGTAATTATGGTGGCTCCCGGAACAGGGTTCCAGACATTTGGACTTAAGGCTACGAGCAAAAGTGTACCTAAAAGACCAGTCATCATACCGACTATTGCACCGGTTTTATTGAATTTTTTCCAATAGATTGTAAGAAGGATGACTGGCAAATTCGAACTTGCGGCCAATGTAAAGGCAATCGATGCTAGAAACGCTACATTGAATTCCTGCAGACCTAATGATAAAACGATCGCAAGCGCCGTCACACCTACGGAAGCCCATCTTGCCATCGTCATTTGCTGTTTTTCCGTCGCTTTTCCATCTTTTAATATTTCATTATAAAAGTCATGTGAAAAAGCCGTAGCACCTGTTAACACGATTCCCGCAACTACTGCGAGTATCGTTGCAAAGGAAACCGCTGCAATAAAGGCGAATAAAATGTCCCCGCCCACAAGTTGGGCCAATAATGGTGCAGCCATGTTCCCTGCTGGGTTTGCAGCAATGATATTCGATGTTCCAACCAACTTCGCTGCACCGAACCCGAGAAAAATGACCATGATGTGAAAAGCACCCATAATCCACATCACCCAAACAACCGACTTTCTTGCCACTTGTGCATTCGGGACAGTCAAAAAACGTATTAAAATGTGAGGCAGACCTGCTGTTCCTAGAATAAGGCCTAGTGACAAGGAAGCTGCATCCCAACCACTGGCATATTTAATACCTGCCTTCAAATAATCTGCACCCATAGGTGTCGCTGTTTTCATATCCGAGAAAATTCCGACGAAATTAAAATTCAACTTCCACATGACAATCATGAATAATATAAACCCCCCGCCAATTAACAGGATGGCTTTAATGATCTGCACCCAACTCGTTGCAGTCATCCCTCCAAATAGAACAAATACCAACATTGCAATACCTACGATGATAACAGATGCATTATACGGGATGTCTAAAAGCAATTTAAATAAAGCACCTGCCGCAACAAGTTGACCCAGCATGTACATGACTGATATCACCAGAGTATTAAAGGCGGTCACTCCCCGGACCTGTTTATACTTAAACCTCGTAGTCACCATATCGGCCAATGTGTATTTTCCTAAGTTCCGTAAAGGTTCAGCCACTAGGAATAAAACGACCAGGAATGAAACAAGTGCCCCATACATCAGGAAAAAACCATCATACCCCGTTAGGGAAAATGCCCCAATCAATCCTAAAAAAGTGGAAGCAGACATAAAATCCCCGGCCAATGCTAGTCCATTTTGCCGTGCTGTCAACCCGCCCCCTGCCGTATAAAAAGAACCTGCCGTTTTAGTTTTTTTGGATGCGAAATACGTGATGAAAAGGGTGCCTATCGACATTAGCGCAAATAGAATAATAACTGTCCAATTCATGTTAAAGCCCTTCTTTCTCGATGATTTTTTTAATTTGTTCATCGATTCTTTCTGATTTCCTTACATATATGCTGCAAACCCCTACAGACATAACCGTAATGGAGACACCGTACACCCACGCCCATGTTATGTCTCCAATGAAAGGGTGATCCAGGATATCTGTGTAAAAAACTAAGAAGGGCAGAAGAAGGGAATACCCCATAAAAAAAATCGTAAAAGGAATGACAAATTTCTTTTTATCGGAAATCATCTGCTGAAACTCTTTGGAAACAACAATCTTTTCATAATCCAATAGATTGGTTTGTTCCGATTCTTCAGGGTTGTGTTTTTCAAACTGTACCATCACTTCACACCTCTTCTGGCATTTATATTTCCAAGGACGGTAACCTAGCAAAAGTCTTGATCTTCACCATTGTAAGCAGCTCTCCTCAATGGGATATAGGCTCCCCTCCTCATCCAATTGCAAGGCCATTGTAAAGATTTCAAATGAACTGCAAGTCAGGGGATAAAAAAAATCTACTGTAAGAGGTTCTAAGGTCAGGCTCCTTTTGCTCCTCGATTCACAACCCGAATTCCTTCCGTCGGACGCTTACAGATAGGGCAGCAGTAAGTACCCACTGCTGCCCTGCCCCAGACCACATCTTTTAGTAGGCGTGCACTTTCTTTATAGACTTGGCCCTTAACGACTATAAAGGTTCCTACACCTATTTCCTGCATTACTTTTTGCTCTAATGGAGTCATGTTGGGGTGTTGATCGCCATCCATGATTTGTCTTGCGTGTGGAAAAAATGTCATGACCGCCAATTTCAAATCTTGCTGTAATGCAATGCTTTTTGGCTTATAAATGCTTGAGTGTCAAGTTAGTTTTAATGGGACGCTCGCCCCTTCACCCTAATCCCCGCTTCATTCAGATGATGAATTCAGGCTTGCTTTTTTCCAGTATCGGTTCTTCAAGAGAAACTTCTTGACCTGATATTATATCAAGGACAGCAGAAGCCTCATC
Source organism: Peribacillus sp. YIM B13481 (assembly GCF_042787985.1). NCBI lineage: Bacteria > Bacillati > Bacillota > Bacilli > Caryophanales > Bacillaceae > Peribacillus > Peribacillus sp. YIM B13481. The sequence goes on along the minus strand of NZ_JBHZPE010000021.1, from coordinate 42,878 downwards.
AAACCATGAATCCGGAGCTTTTGCCCCCCAGAATGTCTGACGCCTTGGATCATCCAGATTCCAATGAATCGGTTCGGTATCTGGGTCAGACGTTAAGTAATCCCCATTGTATAATTCGATCCTGTGACCGTCAGGATCTCTTAAATATAGGAAGAATGCATTGGATAGGCCATGTCTTCCGGGCCCGCGTTCGATCGACCCTGCATATCCGAGTGATGCCAGCACATCACACGCATGGATAAGCGCAAGGGGATCTGGCAGAAAGAAGCCTACATGATGAAGTCTTGGACCGATTCCGTTCATGAATGCCTGGTCATGGACCGTTTGTTTTCTATGTAGCCACGTGGCCCATAATTGACCCGACTCATCGACAGTATCTTCCGAGCAGGCAAAGCCTAATTCTTTCACATAAAAATCATGGGCTTTTTGCACATTTGGAACACTACAATTCACATGATCGATCCTTTGGACCCTTGAACCTCTATGCAAATCGAATTTTTGCAGCAATCTCTCGGCTTTATCCATTTTGCTGAAAAATTCCACTGGCAAGCCTGAAATGTCCTGAACTCGGAGTGATTTGCCCAGTGCATGCTGTGTTCCTTCATTCATCCACTTCATTTTCATTCCCTTGGAAAGGAAAATAGTTTCCAATTCTTTAAGGTCTTCCTCTTTTTCAACCTTGTATCCTATCACTTCCACGCTTGGCTTTTCTGCCTTTTGCAAGATAAGCGAGTGATGATGCGCTTCCTCTAAACCACGTAAATATATGTGATCATTTGTTCGTTCCGTTTCAACAAAACCTAAAGCATCCACATAAAAGGCTCTTGATTTGTCTAAATCTGTTACATTAAGTATCGTTCTCGCAACACGAATAATAGAAAAATTCATAGTATTCTCCCTTTCATTAATGAAAACCGGATTATTTTTCAGCAGAAGAAACGGCATTTTGTTTGAAATCCCCAAACTTTGGAATATGATGTTCTCCAATTGCCACGTGGATAACCTGTGTTTCTGTATAGAATTCAAAGCTATAATGGCCACCCTCACGTCCTACCCCACTATATTTCGATCCTCCAAAAGGTATCCGCAAATCCCTCACATTTTGTGAATTCACCCAGACCATACCACTATCGACTGCTTGAGCAAATCTATGCCCACGCTTCATATCATTGGTCCATACATAAGCAGCAAGCCCATACTTTACATCGTTGGCCATACCCAATACTTCCTCTTCCGACTTAAAAGGAATGACTGCCATGACTGGTCCAAAAATCTCTTCCTGTGCCACCGTCATATCATTTGTACAGTTCAAGAGAAGCGTCGGGGCGATATAATTCCCTTCCTTGAATTCACTCGGTATGACACCGCTTACAATATCTGCCCCTTCATCTTTTGCTATATCCAGATAACGGGAGACATTATCAAAATGGTTTCGATGGATCAGCGGTCCGATTTCCGTTCCTGGTTCCATTGGATTTCCAATTTTGATATTATGAACACGTTCCTTCAATTCTTCAACGAACTGGTCTATTATCGATTCATGGACAAATAACCTGGAATTAGCTGTGCAGCGCTCCCCATTGAATGAATAGATTCCCCAAACCACTGAATCCAGGGCCTTTTCTAGATCGGCATCTTCAAAAATGATCGCTGGTGATTTACCTCCGAGTTCCATGGAAAAACGTTTCATTGTATCCGCACCATTTTTAATGATTTCAGTGCCGGTCGCCGTTTCCCCGGTAAAGGATATCAATTGGACTTCAGGATGGGCAACCAAGGACGCCCCTGCTGTCTCCCCAAAACCGTGAACGATATTGAATACGCCTTTTGGTAAACCGGATTGATCAATGATTTGAGCCAATTTATTAGCTGTCAATGGAGACCATTCCGCCGGTTTTAGGACACAAGTATTACCTGTTGCAAGGGCCGGGGCGATTTTCCAGGTTTCTAACATGAAAGGCGCATTCCAAGGAGTGATTAATCCCGCCACTCCAATCGGTTTATGAATCGTATAATTGATGAAAGTGTTATCCATTTGATACGATTCTCCTATAAGCCTGCTTTTCACCATTTCAGAATAGAAACGGAAATTCTCCGCTCCCCTTGCTGCCTGTTTTTTTGTCTGGCTAATCGGCAACCCAGTGTCAAGTGATTCCAAATAGGAAATTTCTTCGGCATTTTCTTCAATTAATTCAGCGATCCTATTAATGTACTTCAATCTTTCTGCCACTTTCATCGTTCTCCATGGACCGTTATCGAATGCATCTCTTGCAGCAGCCACCGCTTGATCAATGTCCTGTTTAACCCCTTCTGCCACATTATTGATTGCTTGATTATTAAAAGGGCTTAGATTTTCAAATGTTTTTCCTGAAGCACCATCAACAAATTGACCATTGATGTAATGCTGGACATCTTGCACTGGAAAAGTTGGCATGATAAATCCTCCTTTAAAAAATATATTATGGAAGAAGACAATAATCGTTCGGATCCTGCAATCTTCCCAATCTAGCAATTATGATTCAATCACTTGGTCAATCAATCCGTATGATTGAAGGGTTTCACGCAGTTCCCTTTCTAATGGTTCCGAAGGCGGGCCCATAGGCGGCCTTAATGCAGGATTGATTTTTCCCATCATCCCCATCGCAGCTTTTAATGGTCCTGGATTGGTTTCTTTAAACAAAACATCATTCAATGGCATTAATTTATAATGTAGGTCAAGAGCCTTATCCACATCACCTTCCACCCAATGGTTATAAATTTCCGCCACCTCCTTAGGGGTGATATTGGCTGTAGCACTAATATGTCCTGCTCCTCCGATAGCCAGCATTGGATAGCATAATAATTCGATACCCGAATATAAGAGGAAGTCTCTTCCACAATTCAATAAGACACGGTTTACATGTTCGAAATCCTTATTAGATTCCTTTACACCAATAATATTCTTACAATCTTCAGCAAGACGTGCCAATGTCTTCACTTCTAAATTCGTCGCCGTTCTTCCAGGAATATTATAGACGATAAGCGGGATGTCAACAGAATCAGCAACCGTTTTAAAATGATTGTAAAGTGCCTGTTGATTTGGCTTATTGTAATAGGGAACGATCACTAAAGCAGCTTCCGCCCCCATTTCTTGTGCCCTTTTTGTCAAATGTAACGTTTCTTTCTGATTGGCAGAGCCAGTACCTGGTGCGACCGGAACACGGGCATTTGCTGTTTTAATTGCCGTTTCCATCACTAATTCCCGCTCTTCAATCGATAGTGAACTGGGCTCCCCGGTAGTGCCACATACCGAGATTCCATGGGAACCGCTTTCAATATGCCAGTTTACTAGATTTTCAATTGCTTTTACATCCACTTCCATCTTGTCATCGAACGGAGTGATTACTGGAGCGATGGATCCTCTTAAACGACTTTTGATATCCTCATACATTTTTTCTGCCACCCTTTCATTATTTGAATATTCGGAAAAATATAAGTAAAAAAATCGGCTTTGTTTTTATAAATAATCGATCGACTATCATAAAACAAAGCCTAGGTCATCATAGTGCCTGATCGTGATTAGATTCCGCCCTTTGCTTGAATGTACTGATGGCATTCAATTTATGCTTTCTTACCAATGATTCAATTTCTTCAAAAGAAGCTTTTTCCTGTAGAAGCTTTATGATGATTTCATGTTCACGAATGGATTGGACTGCTCTTTGCGGCACCATGGTGAACATGGATTTTCTGACTCTATTCATTCTTTGTTGCGCCTGTTTAATTTCCTCCATTAAAAAGGAATTTCCGCACTTTTCATAAATTTCAGCATGAAAACACTCGTTTAACTTACCAAACAGCTCTAATTCAAAGTGATGGAGCGCTTTTTCCATTTCTTTGTTTAATTTAATTAGATTATCAAAATCATGATCAGTCATCGTTAAAGAACTGAGGGCAGCTGCATAGCCTTCAAGCAAAGATAAAACAGAAAGGGTTTCAATGTATTCGCTCTCATTAATGCTTGTAACCACTGCTCCACTATAAGGCTTATATTGAATAAGCCCGTCAGACTCCAGTTGTCTGATCGCTTCCCTGACAGGAATAGGGCTTAAACCAAGTTCTTTTGCCATTTGATCGATAATGATTCGCTGTCCGGAACCGTATGTTCCATCCAAAATTAATTTACGAAGGTGCTCATAGGCAATTTGCTTTTTGCTGGGGTTTTTGTTTTTATCTTCCATATTTTTATCATATATGAAATCATATATGATTGCAATCGGTTTTTATTAAATATCATATATGATTTTCATTTTTTTATTTACAAATCCTGATTCGCATTATGATCGGTTACGTATGCATATGAGAAAAACTCCCATGGCGAAGGGAGGGGTTTTTCAATTCCTGGGAATCCTTGAGCATGTCTTTTTTTACTCGCCTTTTGAAATAACCAAGAATGCATTATCATGCCTTCTTCCCATATGTACTAATTCGATTTTTTTAAACAAAAAAAACCTGCAGACCCCGTTGTAGCCAGGTAGTCTGCAGGTTAAATTTTTTATGACATTTTTGATTTAACGAATGAATGGATTCTTTCAATGGCTGCTTCCAGCAATTCCAATGAAGTTGCATAAGAGAGCCTGATATTATCAGGTGCACCAAATCCTGAACCCGGTATAACAGCCACTTGAGCCTCCTCCAGCAACGCAGTCGAAAAATCATCAACATTGCTGTAGCCAGTTAATTCAACTGCATGTTTAACGTTCGGGAATAAGTAAAATGCTCCCTGTGGTTTAATGCAGCTTATACCTGGAATCTCAACCAATTTATCATATGCCTTATTCAAGCGGCTTTCGAATGCCTGACGCATTTCTTCCACGGGCTCCTGCGAACCTTCATACGCGGCAATCGCTCCATATTGAGCAGTTGTCGTAGGATTTGATGTGCTATGGCTAGCAAGATTCGTCATTGCTTTAATGATGGACTCTTCACCAACGGCATAACCAATTCTCCAGCCTGTCATCGAATGCGATTTAGAAACACCATTGATGATGATCGTTTGCTTTTTCAATTCAGGTGAAATCTCTGCAATGGATGTATGTTTAGCATTTCCATAAACCAATTTTTCGTAAATTTCGTCGGAAACGATCAATATATCATGAGCTAGGCAAACTTCCCCGATAGCCGCTAGTTCTTCCCTGGAATAAAGCATGCCAGTTGGATTGCTTGGCGAGTTGATGATAACCGCTTTCGTTTTTTCGGTAATCGCTTGTTCTAATTGTTCCTTAGTGATTTTATATTGATTTTCTTCCGTACCGACAATATAAACTGGCTTTCCGTCAGCAAGCTTGATTTGCTCAGGATAACTTACCCAATAAGGTATCGGAACGATGACTTCGTCTTCTTCATCCAGGATCGCTTGAAACAATGTGTAAAGTGCATGCTTTGCACCTGAGCCTACTACAATTTCAGAAGGTTTGTAATCCAAGCCTTGATCACGCTTCAATTTAGCTGCAATTGCCTCTTTTAGCTTCGGCAGACCAGCTGATGGCGTGTATTTAGTTTGACCTTCATTCATGGATTGAAAGGCTGCATCTATAATATGTTGGGGCGTATTATAGTCTGGTTCACCAGCACCCAAACCAATAATATCAAGACCTTGGTCCTTAAGTTCCTTTGCTTTTGCCGTGATGGCCAATGTTGTTGATGGCGTTAATGACTGAACTCGGTTAGCTAATTTCATTTTAAATTAATCCTCCATTTCTAAATGCTTCGATAATACTTAAGCCATTTCCCAGTTTTAAAATCATAATAATCATAGTTAAAACGCTCGGATTTATCAAGATAAGTTACTTCCCAAAGAGGAACATTCTTTTCCATGCCCAGCTTAACTGAAATGATTTTTTGGGGATTGAGTTTATCTTTGACAATGCTTAAGATTTCTTTTTTTGATTTTCCATCTTTATAGTTTTCCACTACTATTTCTTTCTTCTTGTCCTCAGGAAGCCAGACTATTTTTTTAGTTCCTTTTTCTCCCTTACCAATGATGACGGAGTATGAATCCTTCCCATTATAAAGGTAGAATTCATCCATTGTCACAAGGCCGGCCTTTTCCTTCGCCTGTTTAAAAGCCTCATTACCAGCTTCTTTTTTAGGCTGCATCGCTTTAATATATGCACCGCTGACAAATCCGATAAAACAAAGGACTAGGATAGAAGCAATAATCAACCATTTTTTCAAAGCTGCTTTTCCCTCTTTCTATGTACGATAAATTGTAAATATCGCTTTTTCTTGATCTTCGGAATCCAATGCCAGACCGAACATTAAGTCATCTTTTTTCAATGTTCGGTTCAAAGAATCCACAATTTTATACAGATCAGGAGAATGTTGCAACCTGACTGTCGAAATTACTTCTATTTTACTCTCCATGAAAACGCCCCTCCATTTTAAAATTTGTCAACAACCACTGGTATGAATAGGATTAGAAGGCTTTACCACCTTTCACATTATACCAGTTCAAAAGTTATTTTTCTTTATAAATTCATAAAAATTCTATTAGCTTAATGAATAATCTAAAGGTTCATTAAATCCACTCTTCTATCATATCAGCCATTTCTATTATTGAGGTTTGGTGCCAGTCGACTTGCGGAATGGCCTTTTGAAATTCAGGACCATATTTGGCAGTGACGATGCGGCGATCGAGAATAACCAAAATCCCTTTATCTTCTGGAGTTCGTATAAGCCTGCCGAATCCTTGTCGGAACCTTAACAGAGCTTCTGGTAAAGAATACGCTGAGAAAGGATTACGCCCTTGCTTCTCGAGAAGTTGGCATTTTGCTGCTGTCACTGGTTCATCCGGTGGAGAAAAAGGCAGCCTGACGATGATTAAACAAGATAAATCCTCGCCTGGAATATCGACTCCTTCCCAAAGGCTTGTTGTCCCAAAAAGGACGGCTTTCTCGAAGTTTTGGAAATTCCTGAGCAGTCTCATACGGCTTCCACCAGAAATCCCTTGTGCAAAGAGGGTGAACTCATCCAGAACCCCAGTGTCTTTGATGGAATAATAGGTTGCCCGCAGCATCTCATGTGAGGTGAATAATACCATCATCCTGCCTTTGGCTGCCTGAGCTGCGGCAATAATGTGGTTTGCCGCGGTTTCGGAAAATTCCTCCATTGATAAGCAATTGATATCCGGTATATCATTTGGAACCAGAACCTTTACGAGTTCCTTATATGGAAAAGGCGAAGGAAACCTTGCTGTCTGCATTGGCTCATTCTCTAAACCGAGTTGCTCTTTAAAATAATTGAAAGAATCCTTCACGACAAGGGTTGCTGATGTCATTACCACACTTTTTTGGTGCCCGAAATAGGAATCCCACAACCATTTACTTCCTGCAATCGGCTGAACCGTCAGTGTCACCCCATGCTGAGGTGCCGCATTCGTATAATCAAGCCAATATATATTCTCTTCATGCGGCTTAATGAAAAATTCATGTAAGGAGTCCCTTGTGTCCTGCAATTGTCCAAGCAGGACTTCGATATCATTTAAGTAAAACAATGAATTTTTCCCTAAGGGGGACTCATTATTCAATAAAAGAGCCAATCTTTTCTCTAACTCCGTAATGATATACCCTAACAAGTCCACCAATCGCTCAGCCACCAGGATCGCTTTACCCCATCTGCCATCATCAATTTTAAATGAAAGCCGTTTCGGACTCATGGAACGTGAAAGTTTTTCCGCCTGATTGGAGATGTAATAAAATAGCTGTTCGAATTCATAGGAGAAATCATTCAGCTTTTGGTCTAATTCATACGTAGGCTTCCCATCTGTCAGTCCCTTATTTAAGAGTAATCTGTCCAATTTGTACAATAATTGCTTTTGATCTGATGTCCCTATTCTGTTCAAAACCGTCTTCACCGAAATATAGTTAAGCCTGCTTCCTAGTTGTTTAGATGCAGCCTGTTCCAAATGGTGTGCTTCATCGAGTATCAGATACCCTTTCTTGGGAATCAAGGCGTCTTCTGTCAGTAGATCCGTCATTAAAAATGAATGATTAGTAATGATGATATCCGCCTTGGCCGCCGTTCTTTTGGCCCTTTCAAAAAAGTCCAATTCAAGCCAGGGCTGTTTTAAACCGGCGTATGTAAGACCATCACTTTGCAGTCTATTCCAAAACAGCTGACCACCGCTTGTAAGATTCAATTCATCTTTATCTCCTGTTACGGTTTCAGTAAGCCAAACCAATATCTGCATTTTCGTTAATGCCGTTTCATAATTATCTTCCTTTTCACGCAATGCCCTTTCAAACTTTGCCAAACTCAAATAATTACTTCTCCCCTTTAACAAAACAGCTTGAAAGGTGAAGGGAAGGATTGCCTTCAGCTTAGGAACCTCGTTTTGGAGAAGTTGATCCTGTAGCTGAAGCGTATATGTCGAAACGACGACCGGTTTTTGATGTTTTCTTGCAAAATAAACGGCTGGAAGCAGATAACCTAAGGATTTTCCAATACCTGTCCCAGCTTCAATGATTGCATCATGGCTGGATTCGAAGGAATGGTGAATCATGTTCATCATATCAAGCTGTCCGCTTCTTGCTTCAAAAGCCGGAAATGCACGTTGAAGCAAGGCTATTTTTTCCTCATTATCGAGCGGGAATTCTGACTCCGTGTCTTTATGATCACTTTCAACGACTGCCTTTTTAAATGCAAGGCCCCGATAAGTTATAAGTTCAGGTGAATGGACTTCTGCTTTAGCAAGTTTGCTTGCAATGCAAGCATCTATCAATTCGGAAATCTCACTTTGTAAGGAATAAGATAATCGATATAACTGTTTAAGCGTCATCACTGGAAGTTTCATCAACTTTTTTTTCAATTCCAACAATAATAAAGCGGTGGCATATGCATCACTATCCGCTTGATGGGGCCTGGAATGATCTAGGTTTTCTTCTTTAGCCAGTTGGTGCAGCTTGTATCCATCGGATGTTGGTTTTAATATTTTTGCTAACTCCACTGTATCAAGGGTGGAACCATAAAACGGCTCAAATCCACAGCGTACTAGTTCCTCCTGTAAAAAAGATAAGTCAAATAAAACATTATGGGCAACAAAACAAGCCCCTTCTATCAGCCGGGCAATATTTTCTGCGACATCTTCAAAGTCAGGTGCATTTTTTACCGTCTCGTTGCTTATTCCGGTCAATTCTTCAATAAACAAGGAAATTTCCTGACCAGGGTGGATGAATGTCGAGTATTCATCGACAATTTGGTCATTTTCGATGACCACGCCAGCAAATTGAATAATCCTATCCCCTTTTTTCGGGGAATTCCCTGTTGTTTCCAAATCGACCACTACATATCGTTGCGTCATGAATTGTACACCTCAAACTTCGCTTTCTCCACTTCCTGATGGAATTCTCTTATCTTTTTTATACCATAATAATCGTAATAAAGGAAACAAGCCGTTCATCATGCCCATTCTAAAAAACAGGCTCCCCACGATTCCACCATTCAACATTAGACGAAAAGGGCCGGCACCCGTATGCATGATTCATGCACGTGTGCCGGCCTTCCGCTTACATGATTGTTGCTGCAGGTTCGTTTGAAATCAGCTCAATGATTTTGTTGTTTTCATCCATAATCGCAACTTTTGGTTTGTGATCTCCCAGTTCATTCTCGGATACCATCACGTAAGAAATGATAATCACGATATCATCCGGCTGAACCAGTCTTGCTGCCGCTCCGTTCAAACACACAACACCGCTCCCCCGTTCACCCGCAATTACATACGTTTCAAGTCGCGCACCATTATTATTATTCACGATGGCGACTTTCTCGTTGGGCAGAATACCCACCGCATCAATTATGTCTTCATCAATTGTAATACTGCCAACATAGTTCAAATTAGCTTCAGTTACCCTTGCACGGTGGATTTTTCCATTCATCATCGTTCGAAACATTTAATTTCCCCCCTATCATTATTTATTCTATATTTATAGTGATATTATCAATTAGCCTTGCATGCTTGAACTTAATTGCCATTGCAATGATGACGTGTCCAGATAGCGTTTCAATTGGTTTAAGTTCCGGGTATTGATAGACTTCAATATAGTCGATCACTCCACTTGTATGGGCACCAATATGTTCACTTACTAGAGCAGTGACGGCTGCAGCATTTCTTTCACCTGATTCAACCGCCTCTTTTGCCTTTAATAAACTTTGGTAGAGCTCTTTAGCTTCCATGCGTTCCTGAACTGATAGGTTTACATTTCGCGAGCTCTTCGCTAACCCATCTTCTTCGCGTACGGTATCTACAGCAACAAGCTGGATCGGGAAATTAAAGTCTTGGATCAATCCATCTATCACGGCAACTTGCTGGGCATCCTTCTTACCGAAGTAAGCCCTATCAGGGAGGATGATATTGAAGAACTTCGTTAAGACTGTCGCTACACCATCAAAGTGTCCAGGCCTTTGTCTTCCGCATAAACAATCCGTCCTGCTTTGGACAACAACTTTGACCGATGGTTCTTCACCATACATTTCGTGGACTGTTGGGTAGAAGAGATAATCCACTCCGGCCTTTGCTGCGACATTCTCATCCCGCACCAAATCACGTGGATATGTTTCAAAATCCTCATTTGGTCCAAATTGCAACGGATTAACAAAAATACTCAATACCACAATATCATTTTCATTGCGCGCCTTTTCCAGAAGGGTGGCATGCCCCTGGTGTAAAAAGCCCATTGTCGGCACATAGCCAATGCTATTATGATGGCTTTTTTCCTCTCGGAGCGCCTGCTGCAACTCAGCTGCTGATGTAAAAGTTTTCATCTTTTCCCTCCGTAAAGTTCTGTAAGCTGCTCTTCCTTCATCGTAAATGAATGTTCTTTCGACGGAAAATCTTTGGATTTCACTTCATTCACATACCTGTTTATCGATTGGCCAATCAGTTCATTGGCATCTCCATAAACTTTTACGAATTTTGCAACGCGATTTACTCCATACCTGATGACATCATGATAAACGAGGACTTGACCATCCGTATCTGCACCTGCCCCAATTCCAATGGTCGGGATTCCCAAATTGCGTGTTGCGAGTTCTCCCACTTGATATGGTACACATTCAAATACTACTGCCATCGCCCCCGCCGCTTCACACTTTTTCGCATCTTCCACGAGCTGTGCCGCAGCATCGGCGTCTTTTCCTTGCACTTTATATCCGCCAAGAACTCCGACTGATTGAGGAGTCAAGCCAAGATGGGCTACAACCGGAATGCCTGCCTTTGTCAATGCTGATATTTTTTCAACAACATCATCTGCTCCTTCAAGCTTCACGGCATCAGCATGACCTTCCTGCATGATACGGGCTGCATTCTTGAGTGTTTCATCCATAGAAAGGTGATAGCTCATAAAGGGCATATCGGTCACGACAAATGTATTTGGGGCCCCGCGTTTTACTGCCTTTGTATGATGGATCATGTCATTCACCGTAACAGGGATGGTTGATTCATAACCCAAAACGACCATTCCTAAAGAATCGCCGACTAAAATCATGTCTACACCTGATTGTTCCGCTAACTTTGCTGACGGAAAATCATATGCCGTAAGCATGACAATTTTCTCTTGATTTTGTTTCATTTTCAAAAAATCCCCGGACAATTTCATTACGTTTCCTCCTTTTTGATGGAGGAGATGAAAACATCAGCGTTACAAAAACTGGTGTCTATACATTCATACGCAAAAAAAAGACTGACTAAAAAAGTAACTGTTTCCAACGAAAAATGGTTTAAAAACCATATATCGTTCAATAAACAGCACTTGTCTTTTTAGCCAATCCCTTTGTTCCATCAGAAGTTTCATCCCTCCGTCCCAGTCCAATTCTCTGGATCAAGGCAGATTTTCAAATAATTTGGTATTTATGGGGGTGCAGTTCACATGAGATACTGCCCACTTGAATTATATCAAGCCAAATTCAAAAATTCTATTTATTTTTCACGAATTTGACAAAAATCTACTGAATTTCAATATCTGCTGAATAAATCGAATGTACGGTTCCTTTTCCGTCTTCAAGGAGTAAAACGCCTGAATCCGTTATGCCCAATGCCTTTCCAACAATCGTGTCATTGACAGTACTGGCTTTGATAACCTGTCCAAGGCTGATCGCATAACTCTCCCATAATTCCTTTATTGGCATGAAGCCTTCATTTAAATAGAGGTCGTACAAGTTTTCCAGACGAAACAATGCTCTTTGAATGACCTTGGACCTTGAAACCGTTTCTCCACTTTCTATGAAAAGGGACGACGCTTTTCCGTGCAGATCTTCCGGAAAATCCACCAATTTCTGATTGATATTCATTCCAATCCCGATAATGACAGAATGGATCCTATCCGATTCCGCCTGCATCTCCGTCAGGATGCCTACCACTTTCTTACGATTCACCAAAATATCATTCGGCCATTTTATTTGTGGTTTTAAATCAGTTGTATCCTCTATCGCCTGTGCCACAGCGACCGCGGCCAATAATGTCAGTTGAGGAGCCTCATGAATCGGAATTTTCGGTCTTAGGATTAGACTCATCCAAATACCGCTGAATTTTGGGGAATGCCAAGATCTCATCAATCTTCCTTTTCCGGATAACTGCTCCTCGGCAACGACGAGCGTCCCCTCCTGAACTCCTTCATTCGCTAATTGATGCGCAATTTTTTGAGTGGATTCCACTGTTTCCTGATAGTGGATCATCTTGCCGATTGTTTTTGTTTCCAGACCAAGTTGTATTTCGCTTTCGGACACTTTTTCCGGCGCTGATATGATCCGATAGCCTTTTTTCCTAACGGCTTCAACATTATAACCTTCACTGCGCAAGTCTTCTATATGCTTCCAGACCGCTGTACGCGAACAGCCAATATATTCAGCAATTTCCTGACCGGATTTAAATGCACCATCTGCTTTTGAGAGGGCTTCCATCAGCTTTGTTCTTAACTCAGATTGCATTTTTCCAGCCACCTCTTTATTTCTTCTTTATCATTTCTTAATTCTTCATTCAAGACAGCTTTCAATATTATTTCCAAGTATTCTTTCACCCATGGACCTGGTTTTTCTTGATGCCAAATTAATAAATCCGTCCCTTTAACGGCAAGATCCGACATATCCTTTATAATGAGTTCATTATATCGGTGATGGGCGTTCTCCTCTGCATCCGTTACATTTCTCCCTGTCAGGGCTGCCTTGACTTTAGCAGCTTGTACAGTTATGCCCTGACCTGCCTGAAATACATCGATGGTTGAATTTTCAAAGGATGGTTCTTTCTTCACCAGCTGTATGATACGTTGAACGTTCCTTATTGTTTTCAATGGCAGCTTCCATGCCCTTAATGCCTCTTCCATGTCCTGATCACTTGTATGAACCATGATTATAGACCATATTTCTGTGGCTTTTAGCTGATGAAGCGGAAGATTTAGTAATTTCCCTAAATGATCCTTCTTACTGGAGAATTGAGGAAGGTATTGATATAATCCGCTTTCTAGCAAGAGTGAGAAAGCCCTTTTTTTATTGATGCCGGTCAATAGCTTCTCAAATTCAACCAGGATTCTTTCGACAGCTATTTCACTGATGATCTGGGCGTTCTCTTTAAGGGAATCAAAAGATTCTTGATCCAGTTCAAAATCAAGTTGACTGACGAACCTTAATGCACGCATCATTCTCAAAGCATCCTCATGAAACCTTTCGTGCGGGTTGCCAACCGTGATAATCCTTTTTTCTGCTAAATCATGTCTACCATTAAATGGATCGATAATATTACCGGACTTATCCATTGCCATTGCGTTCATTGTAAAATCCCTTCTTTGTAAATCCTCAGTCAAAGAACGGACAAATTGCACAGAATCAGGTCTCCGGAAGTCCGAATAATCGCTTTCTGTTCTAAAAGTCGTAATTTCGTATGTACCCGAATCCGCAATTACAAGCACTGTTCCATGGTCAATCCCGATATCAGCCGTTTTTGGAAAAATCCTTTTGATTTCCTGGGGTGTTGCGGAAGTAGCGATGTCCACATCGTTGATGGGACTGCCGAGGATATAATCCCTCACAGAGCCACCAACGAAATAGGCCTCGAATCCTGCTTTTTCAATTAATTCAAGAATGGGTACTGATTTTAAGAATAACTGATCCATCAGCATCCCCTCCTTATTTCATAGATTTTCCTTCAAGTGCTTTAATGTAGATGGCTTCATACTCTGACATGATTGTATCCGAGTGAAAATCGGTGTTGGCCCTTTTCAGCGCAGCCTCTGAAAAACGTTTATGTAAAACCGGGTCGCTTAAAAGCCCAATCGCTTTTTCAGCAACCGTTTTAACATCTCCCAATTCACAAATATAACCAGTCTCACCATCAACGATGACCTCCGGAATCCCTCCGATATTCGTTCCGATACAAGGAACTCCACATGCCATCGCCTCGAGCAGCACAAGTCCGAAACTCTCTTTTTCCGATAACAGGAATATCACATCACTGATTGAATATAATTCGGCAAGGTTATCCTGCTTACCAAGAAACAAAACCGATTCATCGATTCCAAAATCTTTAGCCAATTTCAATACGGTTGTAACTTCCGGACCGTCCCCTACGAGCAGAAGCTTAGCGGGCATATCCTTTTGAGTTAAATAAAACGCCTGGATGACGTCTTTCACACGCTTGACCGAACGGAAATTCGATACATGTATGACCACTTTTTCATTTTCCCTGATACCGTATTCATCCCTTAGATATTCGGAATTCGTTTTATGGTAATCCCTTTCATCAATAAAATTATAAACGGTTTTTATTTCCTTATCCGGAGCGATTAAATCATGCGTTTCCTGCACAAGAGAATTAGATACCCCTGTAACTACATCGGATTGCTCTATCCCGAATTTTATCAAATTGGTCAATGAGGGATCATGCCCTAATACCGTTATGTCCGTACCATGCAGTGTGGTCACAATCTTTACTTCATTACCTGACATCTGCTTTGCAAGGATTGCACAGACAGCATGCGGAATCGCATAATGAACGTGAAGGATATCTAATTTCTCCCGTTTTACGACATCCGCAATCTTGCTCGCAAGTGCCAGGTCATATGGTGGATATTGAAAGACTGAGTACGAGTTCACTTCAACTTGGTGATAAAAAATATTGCAGTACATCTTATTCAAGCGAAAAGGAAGGCTTGAAGAAATGAAATGTATCTCATGTCCTTTTTCTGCAAGCATCTTGCCTAATTCAGTTGCTACGACACCAGAACCCCCAACTGTAGGGTAACAGGTAATTCCAATTTTTAATTTCATAAGATTATTTTTCTCCTAACAAGTCGGCATCGATCAGTAGCGGTTTTTTTGTCATGAATCCTTCCGCATAGGCGACACCCACTTCTTTTCCGAACATCCGCTCCCGTGCCTCCACAGTCTCGATATAGCCATTCACTAGCGGGGTTTCAACAGTTACATCACTTTTTTCGAATTGGCTGCCATATGCTCTAAGGCTATCCAGCTTTTTCGTTATTGAAGAAGTGATGTCCACTACGAAGTCCGGTTTGTGAAAACCATTTATCATATAATAGTACATATTTTGGACACGATGAGAATCAGGTCCATTTTCTTCCATATATTTTTTGACTCCTGCCGAAAAAACTGCTTCTTCCACTAATTTGGCACAGTTTCCATGATCGGGATGGCGATCTTCCAAAAAAGGTGCAAAAACAAGTGCAGGTTTATATTTACGGATCACCTTAATGATTTGATCTATGTACTCCGCTTTCATATATAAACCCCGGTCAGGTAAATCAAGGGAAATCCTCTTCGCCCCAAGGATTTCTGCAGCATTTCGTGCTTCCTCTTGCCGTAATGGAACGGTTCCATTGGATGACATTTCAGCTTTTGTCAAATCACAAATGACAATTTCCCTGCCTTGTTGCACATATTTAGCAATCGTGCCTCCCATACCGATTTCAACATCATCCGCATGTGCGCCGAAAGCCAGGATATCTATATTACTTTTGTTTATCATTTATCTCACCTTGTTTTTTCCGTAGTTTAAGCCAATCCATATACCCATGTTTCAAACCTTGTATCAGTACTTCTGCCGTGCCCATATTGGTCGCTAAGGGGATTTCATAGACATCGGAAAGGCGTATAAGCGCTGATACATCAGGTTCATGTGGCTGTGATGTCAAAGGGTCGCGGAAAAATAGGATCATATCCATTTCTCCGCGTGCAATCATTGCACCTATTTCCTGATCTCCACCAAGAGGTCCCGAATGAAAGCGATGGACAGGCAGTGATACTTCTTCCATAATTCGTTTTCCGGTCGTACCTGTAGCAAATAATTCATGCTGCTCGAATACAGCTTTATAAGCTGTTACAAATTGAATGATATCTTCCTTTTTCTTATCATGGGCAATTAAGGCAATCCTCATCGTATATCTCCCATCCCTATTCGATAATATTTTCCAGGCCGTATACAAGAATATCCAATTTCATGACGGTATCGACCGCGAGTTTGACCCCTGACATGAAGGATGCCCGATTAAAGGAATCATGCCGAACCGTCAATAGCTCTCCATCACTACCGAAAAGCACCTGTTGATGAGCAACCAGTCCCGGAAGCCGTACGCTATGGATATGCATGCCATCTACATTTGCCCCTCTTGCCCCCTGAATGGTTTCTTTTTCATCAGGGTGCCCCTGTTGTTTCATTTCACGTACAGCAGCAATCATATCTGCCGTTTTGGAAGCAGTCCCCGAAGGTGCATCCAGTTTTTGATCATGATGCATTTCTATAATTTCCACATCCGGGAAATACTTTGCAGCCATTTGTGAAAACTTCATCATCAAAATGGCTCCAATTGCAAAGTTTGGCGCGATGATGCAACCGATGCCCTTTTCTTTTGTTAAAGAATCCAGCTTCGTTAAATCTTCCTTTGTAAAACCTGTCGTTCCCACTACAGGCCGGATGCCATGGTTAAGTGCCATTTCGGTATGAAACATCCCCACTTCAGGTGTGGTTAAATCAATCAATACGTCAGCTTTTACAGAAGAAAAACATTCATTTATATCCGAATAAACAGGTGCTTCAATACCTTGAAAACCTTCTATTGTGGAGAGGCTTACCCCGTTATGCTTACGATCTATGACAGCTGCCAATTCAAATCCTTCTGTCCTATGTACAAGCTTCACCGCTTCATTTCCCATTCTGCCACAAGGACCAGCCACAATCACTTTTACTTTACTCATCTTTACCTTCACCCTCCATTTTCTCTTCTTTTTTTGTCCATCTATCTTTATCACGGGTTGTAAACTTATGCATGACCTTATCATGTGAGCTTTGAAGGTCAATCCCTAAAGAATTGGCAAAACAAATTAAAACAAAAAGCATGTCCCCCAATTCCGCTTCTACGGTATTCTCTTCCTCAGTTGCTTTCTTTGGTTTTTCGCCATGATAATGATTGACTTCCCTGGCCAATTCCCCAAGTTCTTCAGACATCCGTGCGAGCATGGCCAGTGGGCTGAAATATCCTTCTTTGAACTGTCCTATGTATTGGTCGACTTCCGCTTGCATTTGTTGGATCGTCTTGTGATTTTCCATATAATCACCCATTCTTGATTTTCGTTTTCACACATTATACCTTCTCCATGTTAGCTAAAAGTGAAACATATGACAACAGATACGTTCGAGAATCAAAATTGCTCATAGTTGGTTAATTAGTTATAATTAGTAAATTGATGATATGCAAACCTTTGGAGGTATGGACATGCTTTTGGGCTTAAAATTGAAAAATACTATATTCATCCTTTTTGGGGCTGGAATCTTCGCCTTTGGACTTGTGCACTTTAACATGCAGAACCATTTGGCCGAAGGCGGATTCACCGGTCTCACCTTGATTATATATCAACTTATTGGGATAAATCCTTCTTATTCTAATTTGGTTTTGAATATTCCCTTATTTGCAATAGGCTGGAAATATTTAGGTCGCACATCTTTCTTTTATACGATTATCGGAACGGTTGGCCTCTCCGTCTGGTTATGGGTTTTCGAGAAATATCAAATCGAAATCAATCTCGGAAACGATTTGATGCTGGTGGCATTGTTTGCCGGGGTATTTGTTGGTGTCGGGTTGGGCATCATCTTTCGTTACGGGGGGACTACAGGCGGTGTAGATATCATTGCCCGTTTTGCCCACCGGTACTTGGGAATTGGCATGGGACGAACCATGTTCATCTTTGATGCCGTAGTTATCGGCCTGTCCATCCTTACCTACCTGGATTACCGGCAAGCGATGTATACCCTCGTTGCCGTATTTATAGGTGCTAGAGTAATCGACTTTATGCAAGAAGGAGCTTATGCCGCTAGAGGTGCCATGATCATTAGTGAGAAAAACAAGGAAATTGCAGAAAAAATCATGAATGATATGGAGCGGGGCGTAACAGTATTAAGGGGATATGGGTCCTTTACACGCAATGACCGGGAAGTGCTCTATTGTGTTGTTGGGAAAAATGAGCTTGTCCGCTTAAAAAATGCCATAACATCGGTTGACCCCCATGCATTCGTATCTGTAAGTGAAGTGCATGACGTATTAGGTGAGGGCTTTACCCTTGATGAGAATAAGAACCCGATTGAAAGATAATCGATTGGCAGAGGCATTACCGAATTGAATGTAATCCTTTTGAATGTTTCCCCGAATACTGAATTTTATAAGCAGTGTACAACAAATATTTTTATAGGTTTTTAAAAACGCATATTAATTTAAAAAAGGACGCCATAATTATGGCGTCCTCAGGCTGTCGACAAAAGGGGTTCGGAATGTATTAATTCCGAACCCCTTTTGATATTTTCTTGGAATTTTGCTCAAGATTAAGAGCTTGGGTCTCTACGAGCCCACTATGTTAGGCCATTTTTGGACCTTGCCATGTCCAATTGGCCATCTTCTTTACATTCATGGCAGCGAAAGTAAGCATCGCCTGCATCGACAATTTTTTAAGTCCCCTTAAAGTTGTCCAACGCATACCATGCTTTTCTTTTGCATCTGCGAATACACGCTCAATCGTTTCCTTGCGTTTCGCATAGATAGTTTTTACATCTTGATGATGACTCAGGTGATCTGCTTCTTCCATATTTTCTTCCCAGATATGGCGCGTCACCACTTTTTGATGGTCTTTGCTTTCTGTACACTGTGATAAAAATGAACATGTCTTACAAATGGTGTTTGGGAGATTTATACTCACGATATCCCGGACCGCCCGCGGAAAGCGAGTGCCCTACGTTCTAATCAACGTTCGAATTTTTAAAACCCTCAAAAAAAATGTAGACAAACTCGATTTTCATCGAGTTTGTCTACAGTCTGTGAGGACGCCATAATGATGGCGTCCTCCTTCTAAATTAATCCTCTTCTCTCATTCCTGAATACATAAGCAGAAGACGAACTAGTTCCAGTACGGCAACTAGAGCGGCAGCAACATAAGTCATCGCAGCTGCACTTAATACTTTTTTCGTTTCCCGTTCTTCGTCATTACGGATAACTCCTACAGAAACGAGTTGATCCATTGCCCGAGAGGAAGCATTGAACTCCACTGGCAGAGTGATTACTTGAAATAATACTGCTGCTGCCATAAATACGATACCTGCTATTAGTAAGCCTGGAATTCTGGCTAACACCCCGATTAAAATTAAGATCCAAGATATATTGGAACCGAAGTTAGCGACAGGCACTAAAGCATGACGGAAACGTAAGAATGCATATGCTTCTTTATCTTGAATCGCATGTCCCACTTCATGGGCTGCAACAGCTACACCTGCAACTGAATGGCCGTGATAGTTATCCGTTGATAAACGCACCGTTTTATCCCTTGGATCATAATGGTCCGATAGCATTCCAGGTGTCTCTTCGACCCTGACATTAAACAGTCCATTTTGATCCAAAATGGCCCGTGCCGTCTCAGCACCATTCATACCAGAAGAAGCCTGTACTTTTGAATATTTTTTATACGTGCTTTTCACTTTCATTTGTGCATAAATCGGGATTAAAATGATAATCGCCAAATAAATGAAATACATGGTATCCTCCTATAACTATTATTACTCTTAATTCTATGGAATGAAGGAACCCCTGTCAAATATAGTGTTCTCTTCCCATGTCTTTTTAATCATTATGTCCTTTCCTTGGCTTTTCCCTATCACCTTTATATTTTCTCCAGCCTACATAAGAAAGCGTCATGATAATGATGCTGCCTGTTGATATGATGACCCACCAAAGGGAAGGATCCGCATCATCTTCTCCCATATCATCAAAAATGGAGGTTAGTTCGTTTTGTAACGCATCAAGTTCCTTTTGACTTTCTTCATCTCTGATCACTTCCGGGCGGTATTGGTTGATGTATTGAATTCTCGTGTCCAGTTGCTGCATCGTTTCTTTAGAAAGGTCGACTTTCAAGCTTGGATATATCATTTCATATTGTGAAAGGAATAAGTTCAATTGGCTATTGAATGTAATTGTGTCTTGATTGATTGCGGCATCCTTTGTCTGCTGGAAAGAATTCATCATTTGATCCTCCATCTCTGTCCAAAGGGGCTGATGGGTAGACTTTACCGCATCGACAACAAGCCGGAACTTTGTGACAGAATTAATCTTTTCGGAGTCTCCCTTATTCATATCCTTTATTGTCATCAACGCCTCGTTATGAGCTACAGTGATAATTCGAAGTTCGTCCATGTCAAGTATCTGCTCTTTCGCTGTCTCTTTTAAAAACCGATCAGAAAAAAACGTCAGCATCTTTTCCGAATCTCCATATCGCTTCAACTTGGTCATTTCCAAGGCTCTATCGGAAATGTTATCTAATTGCTCCAAACTTGAAGAGGATTCTGCATAGACAGGGAAATGTAAGACGACAAATAAAACAGCAATGGTTAATATGAATTTTTTCAACATGCTACTCGTCCCTCCTCATATCTCTACTAAAACGATATGAAAGAAAAAACATGAGTAGACCTCGTTCAACATAAAAAAGTTAACCCCGCTTTTACAAAGCTATACGCGGGGTTAACTTTTTAATGGATGAAGGATAGGGTGATCCGCTTTTTTCTATACCCAAAGTACCAGCCGACAAAAATGGAAAGTATGCTGAGCCAGAATGTAAAATAACCAATCGAATTCATATATACCAATAGATCACGGTATATAGGCATCATTTCAAAAACATAATCGATTATGTCATTATGTATGGTCCAAATCCCTGCCACTATCAAATGCCATGGTTTTATTCGATAAAATGGTGCATATAATATCCCTTGAATCGCCATCCCCAAATGAGAAGCCATTAGCATATAGCCTTCCCATGGCAATGATCCTGTTGTCACCAAGGTCAGTAAATTCATAACGACTGCCCATATACCATATTTGAAAAGTGTTATTATCGCCAACGCTTCCATAAGTCCAAAATTTCTTTTTAATAGGAACGCCAATAATACAAATACAAAAAATAGGCTTGCTGTCGGGCTGTCCGGTACAAATGCCAAAAAAATGGCCGGAGTATTTTCCAATTGACTGCCGTACCAATAATATCCAAAAGCGGTTCCAAATATATTTATTACTAATAACAAAACGAGCATTTGCCGATTCGCAAGCCAGCTGTAGATAACATTCATTCTTTAACCCTCTCTTACATTCTTATGTACACTCATTTTACAGGTCATCAACTTGAAAACCAAGCTTCATTTCAAATTATTTTCTTTTACGCTTCAATTTACCAATAAAAAAGCCGACAACCGTAGTCGTCAGCTTTTCATTTGCAGCATATGAAAGAAAATGCTGTTGATGGTTATATTATTTTGCTGATAATCCAGATACAAATTCAGCTAATGTTGCCAATTCCTCATCTGTACCTTTGAACATGCCAGCTGGCATGGCACCCTGTCCTTTGACAGCGATTTTAGAGATTTCTTCTGGCTTTAATCCAGTGTCAATTAAGCTTGGCGCTCCAGCTCCACCAGTTAATTCTGCTCCGTGACAACTAATGCAGCCATTGGAATCCATCAATTTATACCCATCGCTCTCTTTATCAATGTCTGCACCTTCCACAATTGCTCCTTGCTTCTTAGAAGCTTCCCAATCGTGATGGGCTGCGGACTCCCATGTTAAATAGAATACCCCTGCCATTGCCAATAGCATGAAGCCTACAGCAAAAGGACGTTTCGCGGGGCTCCGGTCTGGGCCACGGTCTAAAAAAGGTGCCAAGAGCAATGCCCCGAAAGCCAAACCAGGTATTACCATGGACCCTATTGCATTATAAGGTCCTGAAGCATAAGTATACTTAAGTAATTGGTAAAGGAAAAGGAAATACCAGTCCGGCAGCGGAACATAAGCTGTATCCGTAGGGTCTGCTATCCTTTCCAATGGTGACGGATGTGCGATTGTCAGGCATAGATAACCTACAAGAAATACAGCTCCGACCATCCATTCTTTTAAAAGGAAATTAGGCCAAAATGCTTCAGTTTTCCCAGGATACTCTGAATAATCTTTCGGAATATTCGGTTTACGGTCTGCGGAGATACGCGAGTCACCTACGAATTTCATACCTTTCCCACGATGCATTGAACAATTCCCCTCCTTTATGAAAAGGTTTTTTTGGATCTTGGTTCATAATTCTTTTATAGTGGACCTGAAATACCTTGTTTTCGGATCATTAGGAAATGAGCCGCTAGTAAAGCAAATAATGCTGCAGGCAGGAAGAATACATGAATTGCAAAGAATCGTGTCAATGTCTGTGCTCCAACGATGGTTGGATCTCCTGCTATCAATGTCTTTAGTGCCGGTCCCATTAACGGTACCGATTCGACGATTGTCAAAGTAACTTTCGTTGCGAATAGCGCTTTCATATCCCATGGCAATAAATAACCGGTCAACCCTAATGCCAGCATGATGAAGAAAATCAATACGCCGACCATCCAGTTCAATTCGCGCGGTTTTTTGTATGCTCCCTGGAAGAAGACACGAAGAGTATGTAAAAACATCATAACAATAACTAGACTTGCTCCCCAGTGATGCATACCACGGACAATTTGACCGAAGGCAACTTCATTTTGTAAATAATAAACAGATTCCCAAGCGTTTTTAATGTCCGGGACATAGTACATCGTCAAGAACATGCCCGACAAGATTTGGATGACCGTAATAAAGAAAGTTAACCCGCCAAAACAATATACGAATGCAGAAAAATGATGTGCGGGGTTAACATGTTCAGGAACCTCATGGTCAGCAATATCCCGCCATAATGGCGTAATATCTAAACGCTCGTCCACCCAGTCATATAACTTTGTTAGCAATGTTTACGCCTCCCCATGCGGTTTTAGTTGACCCAAATAAAGAATTCCATCTTTTTCTTTCGTGGCATAGACATCCAATGGTTTAACCGGCGGTGTCCCTTTCACGTTCACTCCATCTTTCGTATACCTGCCATAATGGCAAGGACAGAAAAATTGATTCGGATTAGACTTATCCGTATTCCACGCTACCGTACAGCCTAAATGCTTACAGATTGGAGATAAAGCAACGATAGTACCATCATCCATTTTGTAAACCCAAGCTGTATTTGTTTCTTCAGACTCATACCACCCATCGACCTGCTTAAAAGTAAAGTCGACACGGGTCGGTTCGGTAGTCAGTTCACTAACCTTCTGTTTAGTTGCAATATAATCCCCGCCTTTATCTGCTGATAATACAGGATCAATTGCAAACCTAACCATAGGCATCAACATACCGGCCGCCATAAATCCACCAACGCCAGTAAGTGTGTAATTAAGGAATTGACGTCGTGAAACATTATGCTTGCTCATGCGTTTTCCCCCCCTCTATTACTATACTGAGAGCCCAAAGGACCAATAAATAGCAACACTATAAAACTAGGACATTTCCATGATATCTCAATAATTTACCAAGGTCAATATTTGTAAAACCCAAAAGGTGGCAACTATGTGTCAAATAATGCGAAAAATCCTACTTTTTTTCATTTTTCCAATTATAAGTGAAAACATCAAGGATTTGGAGAACCTGCTGGTTAATCATTTCCCTTGCTTGTTCAGTTTCAAGACTCTCCAGGGGGATGGCAGGAATCCATACTAAATTATTTTCCAATTCCCTCTCTTCCTTTTTCCACTCAAAATCTGAAGTTAGGAAAAAAATATGCTTGAAATCTTTTTCTTTCACTTCCTTGGCCCAACGATTTAACCGCTCTACCTTATCCATTTCATCACTTAAATAATGGAATGTTGGCAATAAAAGAATTCTCCCTTTCATCTGCTTTTCAATTTCCAAGCTTAAAATGGTAAGAAATTCATTCATTGAGCCCGTTTGCTTCATTTGCCCCCCAAAAGATAAGGGAACCAAAGGAATTAAAACAGTATCCACATACTCTTTTGACTTTATATACATGTCAAGATCTTTTGCTGTCCATTTCATGTTTTTTCTTCACTCCCGATTTTTCAAATCAACTCCTTATCATTTTACCATTATTTTTATAACATCTTTACCATATACCCATAGTCTTTACAAAAATGTTGATTTTATCTATCTTTTATAAAAAATAAAAACCTTTCCTGATTACGGAAAGGTCATTTTATTTCATCCAAGTACTTTTAATTGATTCAATTGCTCTGTTAAGTTTTTAAATGCTTGTTCATCATGCTTATCAAGTGCTTCATCGATTTCCTTAAGCAGGCGGTCCCTCTGAAAATACAACATGCTTCTTTCTAAAAATTGTTCAGCTAGCAGCTGATCCTTTTCGTTCGCTGCCGTAGATTTCGGCATGAAGGGATTGCTTTCCAGTACCGCTGCATATTGATAGGAAGAGTAAGATGATTTAAAGTTGAGCTGAATATAAATATCTTCATCCCGATTTAAGCGGATATCGTGAAAAGATTTCTCTGCATCGGTCGTCATGATATTAGACTTATAGAACCTGAAAGGGACCTCATCCACACAATGTGTCGACATTATTAGTCCACGTGGGCAATATTGGGCATTTTCTACAAAATGAACCTTTTTCATTAGTTGATCATGACTCATTAAGTAATTCAATATCCACACGCATTCTCTTCGTTTCAGTTGATAATGATTTAAAAACCACCGAATAAAATCCTTCTTCTCATTCACAGAAACAGGGGCAGCCACCATGAATTCCCTCCTCTGTCTAGATTTAGTTTTATTTCCCTTATCTACATTCCATCTGTACTTTCACCTAGCCGCTCCAAAATCATCACATACTCATCATTCGCTGGGTTTATCTCAAGCAGCTTATTAAATATTTCTCTAGATGTGGCTCTGTCTCCTTCTTCAATTAAAAAGAAACCATAGTCTTCCAGGAAATCTTGATTGTCCTTGAATGAATTATATGCTTTATGATAGCTGGTTAATGACTCTTTAAATTGTTCGGTGTGTTGATAAGATACAGCAGCGATCCATTCAAACTGCGGATCATCCTCTCCATATCTCCTAACTTCACCAATACACTCCAATACATCTTCATACCTTTCATGATGCATATACAATTTCAAGAGGGTGAGTGCAGCTTCCAAATAACCTGGATCTATGGCAAGAGCTTCTTTAAATAGATTTTCCGCCTCTTCTTCAAGTCCGCTTTTCAAGGCTATCTTTCCGCCGAAGAAGTAAAGTTCCTTATTGAATTCATCAGCCTTGATTCCTTCTTTGACCACTTTCAAGGCATTTTCCAAATCTTCAAGATGTTCATAACTCTTTGCCAGATATAAATATAGGGAATGGTATTCATGATCCATTTCTTTCAGTTCTGTAAACTTACGAACGGATGTCTCGTAAAGGCCTGCCTGAAATGCTGTAAATGCATATTCAAATAGGGTATTGATTTCAAGTCCCTCATTTAAGGCCTTTTCAAAGTGCGGAAGGGCCTCCTCGAACTTTCCGGAGCTGCTTAATGCTTCAGCAAGTCTCTGATTGACATTGACTCCTGCGATTTCTTGTTCCTGTTCCAAAACCCTTATGTAATTTGCAATGGCTTCCTGATCCCTTCCTTGATGAAAGTACAGTTCACCTAGCGCAAAATCAATGATGACTTCATCTGGAAGTATTTCCTTGGCCTGAAGCAATTTTCGTTCACTGACCTCATCCATCCCCTGTAATTGATAAAGGTCCGCTTCTAAAAGTAAAGCACTTGGATATACTTCATCATCTACACTCACTTTTTCAAGCATTAGCATCGCTTCATCTTCCTGGTCCATGTCAATCAGGATTTCCGCCAACGAAACAATCAATTCTCCTTCATCAGGATAAAGTTCCAATAGATGTTCAAATAGATCCTTTGCCTCCTCCACAAAACCAAGCTGGAGCATTTCCTCGGCCAGCATCAATATGTCCTCTGCTGACTCTGATGATTTAATTCGATTTATATGTTTAAGAGCTTCAGTTAATTCCCCTTTTTTTAAATGCTGTACAACTTGTTCCACTGTGTTCATTGTTGATTCCTTCCTTTTGCATGATAGACTTGGTTTCTAGTCATACACACTCACGCCATAATGTCATCTTCTCTGCCATAAAGAACCAAATACCCTTGTAATCGTGAGATGCATAGTAAACAGTATTCATTAGTTTACCATACTGTAGCCCTGTATTCCATTGATGAAGTCCCCTCCATTCTCATTAAAAAAAGGTTACTAGTTAATTCTCCATTCTACGGTCAATCTCCTTTTTGATCAGGGACCCCTTTTTCATAATTTTCTTGAATAATAGAGGCATAAAAGCCTGTATGTTAGCGCTTTCAACACTTTCAAGCAAGTAAAAAAAAGTTTACAAACCAAATAAGGTTTGTAAACTTTTTATATATTTACTTTATCAATTGTGTCAAATGCCCAAAAAATTGTGGGTATGATACATCTATGGCATCAGGGTCAGCAAGTTCCACTTCCCCATCCGTTATTAAAGCCGCGACAGCGAGCATCATCCCGATACGATGATCTCCATGACTTGTAACCTTGCCCCCATTGAGGGCTTTACGTCCATTGATAATCAATCCATCTGCTGTCGGAGTTATATCTGCCCCCAGGATGGAAAGCTCATTTGCGACCGTATCAATTCTATTGGTCTCTTTCACTTTAAGTTCTGCTGCATCCTTGATTGTCGTTATCCCTTCAGCCTGTGTTGCAAGAAGTGCAATTACCGGTATTTCATCGATGAGACGGGGAATTAGTTCACCGCTGATGGTGGTTCCTTGTAAGCGGGAGCTTCTGACAGTGATATCTCCTGCAGGTTCACCTTCACTCGTCTTCTTCTCTATCGTAATATCTGCCCCCATCGATTTCATGACTTCGATGATTCCAGTCCTTGTCGAATTAAGGCCCACATTCTTTAATACTACTTCACTATTTTCCGTAATCGCTGCAGCCACCATGAAGAAAGCCGCTGAAGAAATATCACCCGGCACATGGATGGTGGTTCCTTTGAAGACTTGATTTCCGCTTACTTTGATCGTTTGACCGTCCTTTTCGATTTTCCCGCCAAACTCTTGGATCATTCGTTCAGTATGGTCACGGGTCTCCTCTGGTTCGATAATGACCGTTTCCCCTTCAGCCTGTAAGCCTGCCAAGATTATTGCTGATTTGACCTGCGCACTTGCCACAGGCAATTCATAGCGAAACCCTTGTAACTTGCCTCCTCTTATGAAGAGCGGGGTATATTCGGCTCCTTTACGGCCATCAATGACCGCTCCCATCTGACGAAGAGGGTTTACTACCCGTGTCATAGGACGTTTGGCTATCGATTCGTCCCCTGCCAGCACGGCCGAAAAATCCTGCCCTGCCAAGATCCCCATCATTAACCTTATTGTGGTACCAGAATTTCCGACATCCAGCACTTCTTCCGGTTCCTTTAATCCATTAAAACCTTTGCCTTCAATTCTGACGTGCTGGCCTTCTTGTTCAATATGGACTCCAAGCTGCTTAAAACAGGAAATCGTACTTAAACAATCGGCTCCTGGAAGAAAATTAGTGACTGTCGTTTCCCCCTCGGCAAGGGCTCCGAACATTACCGAACGATGGGAGATGGACTTGTCTCCCGGTATGGCAATCGAACCACGTAATGATTGGATGTTCGTTTGTAATTTTTTTGTATTCATACAACCATCCTTCCTTATTATATTATGCCAGGATCGTTTCATAATCTGTATGTCTTGAGATACAATCTGCGGCTTTTATGCGATCTACATCCGTTTGGAAGCTGATGACCAGCACACCATATATCTCTTCCCTTGTTTCTATGATCCTTATGTTTGTAATGCTGATACCTTCTTGTGCCAAATATCCGGTAATCTCAGAAATTATTCCGGCATAATCCGGTATATCGATATATAAATCATAAAACGCTGGTATGGCGCCTTTCGCATCGGTTGGTAAATCATCCCTGAAAATCTTGGCATCAGTAAAGAATCGAAGGATTTCTTCACTATCTTCATTTGCTACCAACCCTTTTATATGCTCCATTTCATTCAGCCAATCATTCATTAATTCAAGTAATACATCGCGGTTATGTAACAAAATGTCACGCCACATTTCCGGACTGCTTGAAGCAATTCTTGTAATATCCCGAAAGCCACCAGCTGCAAGCCTTGAAATCAACTTATTTTCCTTACTATAATTTTCTGCCTGCTTGACCAGCCCTGATGCGACAATATGCGGAAAATGACTGATGACTCCAGTCAGCTTATCATGTGTAGCAGGGGTGACAACCAAAAAGTTCGCTCTTGTCCCTTGTAACCACTCTTTCAATTGCTCAACTTTTTCTTCGTCAATTGAATCTCCAGGAGTTAGCAAATAAAACGCATGTTCAAATAAATGCAGTTTGGCTGCCCCGGCGCCGCTTTTATGTGAACCAGCCATAGGGTGCCCCCCAATGAAGGCCACCCCTTTATCTATCAATGGTTTTGCTGCCTTAACCACTGTATCCTTCGTACTTCCTGCATCCGATATGATGACATTGCTTTTTAAATCCATATTAGCTAATTGAGCTAAAATCTTGACGGTTTCATTGACAGGCACAGCAAGTAGAATCAAATCAGCTTCACATGCTCCCGCTTCTAGAGATGATACAGAATCATCAATGATCCCCAATAGCATCGATAGTTGAATATTCTTTTCACTTAGGTCCGTACCAACAATCACGGCTTCAGGATGTGCATGGCGTATGGCCATGGCCAATGATCCGCCAATTAGACCTAGACCTATTACAAAAACCTTTCCCTTCACTCTTCTCTCCCCCGCATCTTTTATGCTCCTCTAGGTTTGATAAAAACGTTAAAGCAGCGAATCAGAAGGTGCCTCAACTTCATTCAAGAAAGTTTTAATAGCGTTAATCATTCCTTCATTTTCTTCAGTAGATCCAATCGTTACCCTTAGGCTGTTAGGAAAGCCGAAGGATTTCCCCGATCTTGCAATGTATCCGCGCTCAAGCAAATATTGAAACACCACATCGGCATCCTGTTTAAAATGGATAAAGATAAAATTACCTTGTGACGGGTAATAAGCTAAATTTTCCATATTGCAAAATTCATAGTACCGCTTGAGCCCTTTTTGATTTTCTTCCTTGCATTTTTCAATGAAAGCTTGATCTTCCAAAGCGACGATAGCAATATTCTGTGCGAATGTGTTGACATTGAATGGTTCCCGGGATGGATCTAGTTTCTGAATAATATCCTCATCTGCCAAACCGTACCCTACCCTAAAACTTGCAAGCCCATAAATTTTTGAAAATGTACGAAGTATGATCAAGTTTTTAAATTTATTAATCCATTGATTCGTTCTCGGGTAATCCTCAGCCGTTGCATACTCACAATAAGCTTCATCCAGAACGATAAGAACATCTTCCGGCACTTTTTCGATGAACGATAATAAGTCCTGTTCCGAAATGTATTTACCAGTAGGATTATTGGGTGTACAAATCCAGACAACAGCCGTTTTTTCATCTATAACTTTTAGCATTCCTTCTAGATCATGAGCTCCGTCTATATGAGGAACTTCCCTTATTTCCGCACCTTCTAGCGTGGCATTATGGCGATACTGCGAAAATGTGCCTGTTGCCATGACCGTATTCTTTCCAGCTCCCAATAGGCTTCTGGAAATGATTTGAATGTTCTCATCAGATCCATTCCCAAAAATAAGCTGAGTTTCTTTCACACCTGTATGTTTTGCAACAGCTTCCCTAAGCATCGTTGCATATCCATCCGGATAGATGGCAAAAGAATGGGTTGAATTCCTAACGGATTCCTTGACCTTTTCAGAACAGCCAAAAGGATTTTCATTTGAAGCCAATTTCGTTATTTTTTCCAGCCCGTATAATTTTTTCACTTCATCAGTGGATTTTCCCGGTTGATAAGACTTCAAGGATAGGACCGCTTCATTCCATTTCATGTCAATCACCTCTATATTTTTTCACTTAATGTAAGAAAGTGTTAGAATCGTATTCATATTCATATATTAAAATCATCTTATATCTATCTTTTTTGTTTTAAATCTGGTCGTAATACGGTAGCCCCTGCCTGGTATACATGCTGTATTTCTTTTTGAGATTTCGCCGTATTTACATGGATCATAACCCGGATGCAAAATGGCAAGGAATTGCTCACCGGTATTTCTTTCATGCATGTGACCGGTACATAGGTCCAGCCTTCGAATTTCCTCAAGGCTTTGGCAGGGAAGACAGAACGAATCTCATCCGTAGCAGAAAAAAATACAGAAGCCACCATATCGGGGTCAATCTCGTTGACCTGAATGATTTCTGCCATCAACTTTTCGACAGCGGCAATCACTTCCATTTCTGAGTCTTTTTCTACTGTTGTGGCACCCCTTATTCCTCTTATCACACATAGTTCCCCCTTATCCTGAACCCTATATCATATCAACCATTTCCTCTATCAGCTCAGAGTCGGCTATATCCATTAATAGTGGTGATCCCACTTGCTTTAGCAAGACAAAGGTAGCTGCATCATTGACTGACTTTTTGTCTGTTTTCATTAAATTAAGTAAAATTGCACTTTCCAGTCGGGTTGGAATGGTAACTTGATAACCTAAAGAAGATACCCAATTAATAAACTCATCTAGTTTAAAATCGAGATCCTCTTTCTTTTTGCTTAATTTAAGAGCATATACCATTCCGATTAAAATGGATTCCCCATGCGTAAAGTTTCCATATCCCATTGAACCTTCCACTGCATGTCCAAGCGTATGACCAAAATTCAAAAAGGCACGAATGCCGTTTTCCTTCTCATCCTCTTCGACAATTTTAGCTTTAATGCCAATCCCTTTTGTAATCATTGTTAGGAATTGCTCATCCGTTATATCATTCAAATCCATAATATTCGACTTTAACCATAGATAAAACTCATTATCGGCTATCAAGGAATGTTTAATGACTTCAGCAAAACCTGACCTTAATTCTTTAAGAGGCAGGGTTTTTAAAAATTCAAGATCATATATGACCGCTTCAGGTTGATGAAAGGCACCAATCATATTTTTTCCTAGTGGGTGATTGATGGCAACCTTGCCGCCCACCGCACTATCGTGAGCGAGCAAAGTCGTCGGAACCTGTATAAATGGAATCCCTCTCATAAAAGTAGCCGCAACAAATCCAGCCAAGTCGCCGACTGCACCACCACCAAGGGCGATAATCAGCGACTTTCGATTAATCTGTTGTGATAAGCAGTAACTTTGGCATTCATAAAACACATCGAATGTTTTAGCATGCTCCCCCTCTGGCACTACATGATGCAGGACCGGTTTCCCCGTCTTGATCAGGGTGTTTTTCACGGTTTGCAAATGCAATTCCGCCACTTTCTCATCAGTTATGATCAGAATCTTGTTTAAATGATTTAATTCCTGTGTTATTAATTCGGGTAATTCATTTATCGCCTTCTTGCCAATTAAAACCGGATATTGCTTGGAAGCCGTTTTTATTTGGATGGATTCCATGATTTAAAACCCCTTTACTTCTTTCCGATATGATCTAATGTATTCTGCTAATTGCTCATAACGATCTGAAGGGAATTGCTCAACGATCGCAGCCGCCAGTTCCCATGCCACTACTGCCTCAGCAACCACTGCTGCGGCAGGAACTGCACAACTATCAGAACGTTCGACACTTGCTTCGAACACTTCCTTCGTATCAATATCAACACTTTTCAAAGGTTTATATAAAGTAGGGATCGGCTTCATTACACCGCGCACAACTATCGGCATTCCAGTAGTCATACCGCCTTCAAAACCGCCAAGGCGATTGGTTTTCCGGTAATAACCCTGTTCTTCATCCCATGCGATCTCATCATGGACATCACTGCCAAATCGATGGGCCGCTTCAAACCCAAGACCAATTTCTACCCCTTTAAATGCATTGATGCTCATTATCGCAGCGGCAAGTTTTGCATCAAGCTTACGGTCATAATGCACATAACTTCCTACACCCACCGGCATTCCTTCTACAATGACTTCAACGATGCCGCCGATGGAATCCCCTTTTTGTTTCGCCTCATCAATTGCGTCCTTCATCTGCTGCTCTACGTTTTTATCAAAACATCTAACAGATGATTCTTCTGTCACCTGCTGCAATTGCTGAATCGTTTCGTACTTTAGCGGTTCTGCCTTCACTCCACCAATTTCCAAAACATGTGATGCCACTTCTATCCCCAATAAAGACAAAAGCTTTTTAGCGACAGCCCCTGCTGCTACCCTTACGGTCGTTTCACGGGCTGAAGACCGTTCCAAAACATTTCTTAAATCGCGGTGCCCGTACTTAATCCCACCGTTCAAATCAGCATGACCAGGGCGAGGCCGGGTGATTTTACGTTTGATTTCTTCAGCTTCTTCCTCTGAAAGCCCTTCACTTCCCATGATCTTCGTCCAATGCTTCCAGTCGTCGTTCTCAACCACTAAAGCCACCGGTGATCCTAGTGTGTAGCCGTGTCTGATTCCCGAAGATATAAAAGCTTGATCTTTCTCGATCTGCATCCTTCGTCCACGCCCATGCCCTTTTTGCCGGCGTCCTAATTCTTGATTTATATCCTCAGTCGTAATCGGCATTCCTGCCGGTAATCCCTCAATAATAGTAGTAAGTTGCGGACCATGCGATTCTCCCGCTGTTAAATATCTCATCTTCCAGCCCCCTTTTAGCACTTTAAAGTGTATATGTATCAATATACCACAATTTTATGAGTTGTGGGTATATGTAAAACGTAAAAACTATATTGTTTGAATTTTATCACTTTTCATTCTATTTTACATGTTCACCAACATTTTCGATATAGTTTAATCTTTCCGATTCATGGGTCCTACGTTTGCCTGATTCCATGGCAAACGAAAAGGGACTGAATGCGCATGCAGGTTCAGCCCCTTTTAACAAGTATTTACTTTTTCTTATAAAAAAATGTGTCGACCGTTTCAAATTGATATTTTCCAGGAGTGAATATTTGCTCAGTACTTCCTACAAAGAATATCCCGCCGCTTTTTAGAGACGCACTGAATTTTTCATATAATAAACTTTTGGCTTCTTCAGTGAAATAAATTAAAACATTGCGGCAAACGACTAAATCGAACTCCTGATCGCACCGATCCGCAAGAAGATTTTGCTTTTCAAATGTCACTCTCTTCTTGATTTCATCATTGACACGATAAAAACTCCCTTCTTTTTCAAAGTATTTCCTTTTTATTTCTTCCGGCACTTCAGTTAAGGACCGTTCAGGATAAATCCCCAATACCGCACGCGCCAATACATTTTCATCCAAATCCGTCGCCAAAATCTCTATCTGGCTAAGTGGAACGAGATTCGATAATATCATTGCAATGGTATATGGTTCCTCACCCGTTGAACAGGCCGCACTCCAAATTTTCAACTTTTTTTTGCTTCCTAATAGCCCGGGAAGGATTTTCCGCTCTAGCACTTCCCATCTTTTCGGATTTCTATAAAATTCGGAAACATTGATTGTCATTCTATCCAAAAACTCATTTAAAACTCCGGGACAGGTTTGAATGTCTTTATAGTATTCACGAAATGAATGATAACCTCTTTTTTCATATAGAGATGTTAGTCGCCTTTTCATTTGCCCTTCCTTATATGATGCCAAATCAATGCCTGTCAACATTTTGATATTACGAATGAACTCTTCATATTCTTGAGGCATTCCTACGACTCCCCTGTACATAATTATTTTAAGTGGTTCTTCTCTTTATATATCGGAGAGTGCCATATTTTCTTTAAACTGAAAATATTCCCTTACGATTGCAGCCCTAAAATAAAGGCTGTTTTCACATACTTTGTAGCTATTTACCAGGTAGTGAGCTGTGGTTGATTTCCCCTCCAGATGCTCGCTTTCCGCGGGGCGGGCGGTGAGCCTCCTCGGCGTAAACTCCTGTGGGGTCTCACCTGTCCCGCTGCTCCCGCAGGAGTCTCGCACTTCCGCTCCAATCAACCTTAAATAGTTTCGTTTTAAAAACAACAATCTTTACGAAAAGAGCCAAAATAAAAAAGCAATTCAAAAAAAGCGGATTCCATCGCATAATGTCGATGGAACCCGCTTTTTATATAATGATCTTATTAATTAATAAACCCACTCGTTAACAAGTTTTGAATACTCAACAAGCTCTTCTTCTTTGAAGAATAAACCAATTTCACGTACAGCACTTTCAGCTGAATCAGATCCGTGAATGATGTTCTTGCCAACAGTTACGGCAAAATCACCACGAATTGTTGCTGCTGCTGCATCTTTAGGGTTAGTAGCACCCATCATTTGACGTGCAGTAGCGATTACATTTTCACCTTCCCAAACCATTGCGAAGACAGGACCTGAAGTAATGAAGTCCACTAATTCGCCAAAGAAAGGACGTTCTTTGTGCTCGCCGTAATGTTGCTCAGCCAATTCCTGGGAAATGACCATTAATTTTGCTCCTGCAAGAAGGAAGCCTTTCTTTTCAAAACGGGAAACGATTTCACCGATTAAATTGCGTTGAACGCCGTCAGGCTTTACCATTAAAAATGTTCTTTCCATGAATGTCACTCCTAATATGTATCATTGTTATTTGCCTTTATAAGGCAATCCTTTTAGAATATTACCATTGTTTGATGAGTTTCGCAACTCCTAGTATCAAAACTTTCTTTTTCCGATATTTTTTGCGATATCGGATAAAGTTTTTCTGGCTTTAATAGCAGGAAGACCTTTCAACTCAGTAAAAGCCTTTTCTAAATACATATCACTGATTCTCGCTGCCTGTTCAATGGCCCCGGAAGATTTTATCACATTGATTATATGCGACATTTCGTCTTTTGGCGTATCTTCCCGAACTGTTTCGATAAGTTTTTTCAACTTTAGATCTTCCATTGCAATCAAAACGGGTAAAGTGATATTCCCTTGAATCAAATCACTTCCGGCTGGTTTCCCAAGCTCTTCTTCCGAAGCCGTAAAATCCAATATATCATCTGTGATTTGATAAGACATACCGACATAATATCCGAATTTAAATAGCTTTTGGTGAACTTTCTCTTCAACCCCCGCTGAAATTGCTCCCAACTGGCAGCTGGATGCAATCAGTAATGCCGTTTTTCGTTTGATCCTTCTAAGGTATATCCGCCAATTCTGTTCGAAATTGTATTTATCTTTTATTTGTTCAATTTCCCCAAGACATAGTTCAACCATAGTATCAGCGAGAATTTGATGCGCAAGAGGAGACTCGATCACCGCCATCATTTCCAGTGCACGAGCAAAAATGAAGTCGCCTGTATACATGGCGACACGATTATCCCATTTTGATTTAATGGTCGCAGATCCCCTGCGTAAATCCGCATCATCCACAACATCATCATGTACAAGGGAAGCCGTATGAATCAGTTCCAATGTCGCTGCAACATGCTTTACGACATGGATATCATAACTGCCAAACTTCGCACCCAATAGGACGAATACCGGACGGATCCGCTTTCCACCGGATTGCAGTAAATGCAGGGAAGCTTCCCTTAAAACAGTGGAATCCGCTTCAATTGCGGCCTCTAGTTCTTTTTCTATTAATTGCAAATCTGCATTCAAAAATGAATACATCATTTTAAATTTCATACATTCCACCCAGCTTTGTCCATTGCTATTATGCTTATTTTGAAGGCTTGTACCCGAAATGTGTTGCTGCAACACCGCCGAAATGTGCCTTGTAACTGACATTTTCCATTCCAGCCTGCTTGAACATGCTTTCAAGCTTTTTCATGCCTGGGAAATCTCGAGCTGACTCCTGCAACCATGAATATTCGCTATAGCTTTTTGCGAATAATTTGCCGAACATGGGCATGATGAAACGGAAATAAAAATAATAGCCCTGTTTAAAACCAAGCATAGTCGGCTGTGAAGTATCCAGGCAAACGACCATTCCACCCGGCTTGGCTACCCGGTTTAACTCTTTAAGCACTTGCATGTAATCAGGGACATTCCGCAGCCCGAAACCGATCGTGACATAATCAAAGCTATTGTCCTCAAAAGGCAGTTCCATTGCATTCCCATGCCTTAGGGACACTTGATCTAAATTGAGTTCATTCACCTTTTGTTCGCCGATTTTCAGCATGTTCTTACTAAAATCCAAACCAACAACCTTTCCTTCTGGTCCTACTTCGTTAGCAAGGGCAATGGTCCAGTCCGCTGTTCCACAGCATACATCAAGTGCATGGGCGCCTTTTGGGACATTCATGATGGCCATTGTAGCCTTCCGCCATTTAAGATGCTGTTTAAAGCTGATGAGGGAATTCATCTTGTCATAGTTTCCATAGATCTTTTCAAAGACATGATGAACTTTTTGCTCTTTAGACTGCTCCATGACTCACCCTTCTTTCACATATGAATTTGCTATACTCTCTGTTTGCTCCAAGATGACATTCATTCTTTCCTGAAGTTCATCACCCAATTTAGACAGCTTCCGCATCGAGCACTGTACGGATTGCCTGGCATCCCTTAGGCACTTGTCGAATTGGGTCCGTACCCGTTCTTCTTTTTCTGATATCAGCATGGTTCCACTAATCGAGTCATCAAAAGGCATTTCCCTTAGGACATCAAAAACTATCGATTGACCCGACTTCAGATAACTCCTCTTCTCGGCAAGCAACCGATTCAAAAGCAGCAGATCTTCCGATATGTCTATCCAGTCAGGCTGATTATAGTAATCCGCCAGTTTATGAATCAGCGAAGCCTCGATCGCTTTTATCGTCTTTAAAAGCGTTGGCACATCATTAATGGACCCTTGTTGATAAAGGATGATTTTATTATCATTTATTTTTTTTATCGCGCTTGAAAGGATACGGATCATATCAACATTACCTACACTGGCAAGCCCTTGATAGTATAAGCCACTATAGTAATCGCCAGCAAGCACTTGTAGTTGGCGATTTTTCAAAACCTCAGGCAACTCGACTCCTTCACCAGAATTCGATACGATTTCATGGGTATCCAGAGCTATTTGCACTAACATTGTTGAAATGATGTATTGATTCCGTTTTTCGCTTAAAACGTCCAAATCGCTAAACAATCCCCAAAGCAATAACAGTTTATCTTCATCTAAGCTTGGCTTTTGTATATACTTCAATAAATATGGATGTTGAGCTTTCGTTTCTATTAATCGTTTTAATTGCCTTATGTCGTCCGTTATGTTTAACAATTGAGATCACCCTTGCATCCCCGAAAGATAATTTTTTTCATACATATTGGTTTCTGTCCGTGTAAAATACACATTATTATACCATAAAAACAACCAGATGAAATGGACAACGTTTATAAAAAGAAACTTCCAAAACTAAGGAAACCATCGTCTTTTGTTCTTCAAAAAAATGGATGCGGGAAATTTACAGCTTGTTAAACGCGATATCAGATGATTGATTTAATATTTAACCCATTAAAGATAAGCTATCATTTGTCAGATGCATTCTTTTTAGAATCACTTTCTATCTCCCCGAATGGAGTATAAACTTTTGCATGTCCCCTGATTTTTATCGCCGAGGTGTGCTCCGTGAATTGTGCGATCATAACCTCTCCTGAGTCAAGTTTTTCAGAGTGATGAAACTTGGTGTCGGTTCCTCTTGTTAACCCGATGACATTCACACTATCCTCAATGGCTTTGATTACGACAAAATCATTCAGAATCTTTTTTTCATTCATTTTCCCTTGCCCCCAAGTCCTTAGTCTTTAATGAATGCCAACACTTCAGCTCTAGTACGGTGATCCTTCGCAAACGTTCCCCTTACAGCAGAAGTCACTGTTTTAGATCCCGGCTTTTTTACACCTCGCATGGTCATGCACATATGTTCAGCTTCCACTACAACCATTACACCATGAGGCTCAAGCTTTTCCATGATCGAGTCAGCCACTGTTGAAGTTATGCGCTCTTGAAGTTGTGGACGCTTCGATACAGCCTCAACCGCCCTTGCCAATTTACTTAAACCGGTTACTCTACCGTTTTTCGGTATATATGCTACATGGGCTTTTCCGTAAAAAGGGACTAAATGATGTTCACAGACAGAGTAAAATGGAATATCCTTTACAAGTACGAGTTCTTCATGGTCTTCTCCAAAAACTGTTTCGAAATATTCCTTTGGATCCTGATTAAGTCCAGAAAAAATTTCTTCATACATTCTGGCTACACGGCCAGGAGTATCAAGCAGTCCTTCCCTCGTAGGGTCTTCCCCTACAGCCTCAAGAAGCATTTTAACCGCTTCTTCTATTTTGGCATGATTAACATTAGCCATTTATAGTACCTCCTAAAAATTCATTAATATTATGTATTCAGAAATTCAAGGCATTACACCCTGATATCCATATTTCCTATAATTAAAGCGGCCCATTACCTCCAGCAATGACAAGCCCAAGAAACGCAGCTTCGCCGGAAACGGTTTTTTCTTACTGATTATTTACTGATGACAAATTCACCATTTACAGCGTTTCTAAAATATTCACTGTCTTTTATATTATCACAGATAGAAATTAAGAAGCAAAAAAAGGACCGCGTTTTCACGCGGCCCTTTTCGGTTAAGCACCCGTATGTAATGGTAGAATTACTTCACTGCATCTTTCAGTGCTTTACCAGGTTTGAAAGCTGGCACTTTGCTAGCTGCAATTTCGATTTCGTCACCAGTTTGTGGGTTACGACCTTTACGAGCCGCACGTTCACGAACTTCAAAGTTACCAAAACCAATCAATTGGACTTTATCACCGTTTTTTAGCGCTTCTAAGATTGTATCAAAAACAGCATCAACAGCTTTTGTAGCGTCTTTCTTAGAAATTTCAGTTGCTGTCACAACTTCATTAATTAATTCTGTTTTGTTCATGCCATTCACCTCCTCCCAAAAGGATTCTTTATAAAAAATCATTATTACAACACTATAATAGTGATTTGATATTAGTTTCGGTTTACAAATTTTCATTCCCTGGAAATCAAGGATTACCTAGCCGAATTAATTTCCAAATAATGCATCCATAAATTTAAAAATAGGTTGAAATCGCTGTTATAACGCGTTTTCTGTATGTAGATTATCACAAATCCTATTAGCTTAGCAAGGGAATTCAAAAAATAATGGGAATCTTTTCATAAATAATTGTATATATTATAAATTTTGTCTTTCGCTATTCATCATTTCCCTTTTTTATAGAAATTAAACTTATTATATTACTGAAAATCGCTTAACCACAGGGTTTTTTCAAGATTATACTAAAAAACAATAGTTTTTTTCAACTATAAGCCTCCGCAAGTGATATTTTATTTGTGACCCTTCCGTCCATAGCATGCAAAAAGACCAATCCATTAATGGAGTTGGTCCAGCTTTAAAACGTTTTTTATAAGATGATGGCAATCAATCCCCCACTGCCCTCATTAATAATCCTCTCCAGTGTCTCTTTCAATTTATAGCGTGCATTGTCTGGCATCATCGCTAATTTCACCTGTATGCCTTCCCTTACATAGGAACTTAGGCTTCTGCCAAAAATATCAGAGTTCCATATGGAAAGTGGATTGTCTTCGAAATCCTGCATCAGATAACGGACCAATTCTTCACTTTGCTTTTCCGTTCCGATGATTGGCGAGAATTCGGATTCGACATCGACCTTGATCATGTGGATGGAAGGAGCTACAGCTTTTAGCCTGACACCGAACCTGGCTCCCTGACGGATGATTTCCGGTTCATCAAGACTCATATCGTTAAGGGAAGGGGCTGCGACACCATATCCAGTTTGTTTGACCATTCTCAATGCATCGGCCACCTGATCATATTCTGCTTTCGCATACGCAAAGTCCTGCATCAAAGATAACAGATGATCCTTGCCCCGAATCTCCACACCGACAATTTCCTTCAGAATATCATCATAGAGTTCATCTGGGGCGTATAGGTCGATTTCTGCAACACCCTGCCCCATCTCAATGCCTGCAAGCGCGGCACGGTCAATGAACTCGAATTCATTGAAATGACCGACTACACGATCTACATCCCTCAGGCGTTTAATGTCCTTAACTGTCTCTTTAACCGCTTCCTGGTAACTTTCCCTTAACCAATGATCCTCTCGCAGAACCATTACCCAACTCGGGAGATTAACATTGACTTCGAGAACAGGGAATTCGTACAGGGCCTCACGAAGTACGCTGTAAACATCCGATTCCCGCATTCCTTCGACACTCATGGCCAATACAGGGATATCATACTTTTCCTGCAAGGATTCCTTCAGTGCGACCGTATTTGGGTGGTGAGGCTGAACGGAATTGACAATCATGATAAATGGCTTGCCAACCTCCTTCAATTCTTCAACAACCCTTTCCTCGGCATCTAAATAATCACTTCGCGGAATTTCTCCTATTGATCCATCCGTCGTGACGACTACGCCTAATGTGGAATGATCCTGTATTACTTTGCGAGTACCGATCTCAGCCGCTTCATTGAACGGAATCGGCTCTTCATACCAAGGCGTATGAATCATGCGGGGACCATTTTCATCTTCATACCCTTTAGCCCCAGGTATTGTATAACCGACACAATCGACTAAACGGATGTTCACGTCGAGACCTTCAGCTACCTGAATCGATGCTGCCTGATTCGGTACGAATTTTGGTTCTGTAGTCATGATCGTCTTTCCAGCAGCACTTTGAGGCAATTCATCCTGTGCCCTGGCACGGTCCGCCTCTGACGGGATATTCGGAATAACGACTAACTCCATGAATTTTTTAATAAATGTGGATTTCCCAGTCCTGACGGCACCGACAACCCCCAAATATATATCGCCACCGGTCCGCTCAGCTATATCTTTAAAAATATCTACCTTTTCCAAGGTATCCCCTCCCGAATTAGAGTTTTGGGATTTCGTTTATCCATTTGATTTTATTTAGGACACTATATATCTATGATGTTGTCCTAAAAATTTATTCCAATTATT
Organism: Peribacillus sp. YIM B13481; assembly: GCF_042787985.1. Taxonomy (NCBI): domain Bacteria; kingdom Bacillati; phylum Bacillota; class Bacilli; order Caryophanales; family Bacillaceae; genus Peribacillus; species Peribacillus sp. YIM B13481. The sequence continues at coordinate 1,451 of NZ_JBHZPE010000021.1, read as the reverse complement.
TCCCTGGTTCAATCCCTTCCTCCACCAGAAATTTTATATAAGGGTTGTTATTTAAAATGTAGGATGAAATAAAGATAAAGAAATAACCCTTCCCCTACAATATATTTTGCAGAAGAAGGGTTATGCCTATTTTGTAAGAAATATTGGATTATTTGTTTTTTCATCAATTGTATATGGCAATGAATAGGCAGGGACGAACTCCGAACTCTGCACTAGCAAGTCCCGGATATCATCACCTGGCTTGATTTCCCCATCATGCTTCTTCAATGCCTCAAGTAAATCCGGGGTATAATCAACAAAAATATCACCTTGACCATCAACTACAAGGTATAAGTCTTTTTGTGAAAATGGACTCGTGACCGTAGGAGCTTCCTTCAGGCCCATTTTTTCATAATCAAGTGTAAAGACATTATCGGATAACCTTTCCCTAAATGGCGGATATCCGTTGCTTTGCTGATAAGCAGTCAATCTCAAGGAAACATCCTGAATCTTCTGTGCCATCCTGACATCCAACAGCTTTACAGTCGGATCTTTTTCAGCATTAACGAGGATGTATTGAAAGACGCCCCCTGATTCAAAGGCATTGTCCGGCGGTTCAGCCAGATACCTCGGTGAGATCTTAGAAAACTTTATAACATATTTTTGATAAATCGGTGTTTCTGCATCTTTTGTAACAATGGGCAGTATGCCGCCTTCATCTTTCTGAAATTGATCGACTGCACTTTGTACGGATTGTATCTGCTCTTTATAAGGCAGTTGGTTTTGCATTTTTTGCTTCTCTGGATATAAACAGCCAGATAATGATACGGCAATGCATAATAAACATAATATTTTGAAAAAATTTTTCATCATTTCTCCTCACCTATTAAGTGGTTGGCCCGCTAAGAACAACGATAAGGATGATCAAGCCGGCTAGAATCATAAGTATGTATGCGATAATTGCTGTCAAGCCTCTCCAAAAACCTTTTAATTTATAACGGCTTATGTAGATTAGAAATATAGAGATAACCATAAAGCCCATAGCTATAAAGGATATCCACATTTTTTGCAGAGCAGGTGTCATATCTTCATCACTCCTTTTTCCAGAAATTATTATAACATACCAAATTACGTTAAAGGAATTAAATCATTGTCAAAACTGTGTAATTCTCAATTTACATGACTCATTTTCGCGCAAAAAATTTTTAGGTACAGATATATAACAAAAAATATGTATAGTAATTTCCATACCTCCTCCCTCCAATCAAAAAAACAGCCTTAGGGCTGTTTCAGACTGTAGACAAACTCGATGAAAATTGAGTTTGTCTATTTTTTATGAGTTGTACAATTTGGCCGTTGATTGGAACGTAAGGCACTCGCTTTCCGCGGGCGGTTGGGGAGCCTCCTCGGCTTTCGCCTGCGGGGTCTCCCCTAGACGCGCTTTTCCCGCAGGAGTCTCGAACACCCGCTCC
>NZ_JBHZPE010000020.1:0-75856 GCF_042787985.1 Peribacillus sp. YIM B13481 | reverse complement strand
TATCGAATGAGAATCGTCTTTTTTTAATTTGATTTACCGTACTAGTTAGAAAAACGTGAGTTTTTCAGCAGCCTCGTTAATAAACCTCCCTTTTTTATTGTCTTCTCAAATATTAGATTAAGAATTTATCAGTAAAAATTTCCCCCTCAAAATCATGAATACAGTCCATCATATATTTTGATATAAAAGGGAACGGAAATGTATTTATGAAAAAAAACCTTATAAATTATTCGTCACTAAAAACGGGATCTGCGATACCCATTATTTTAATCAAAGAAATTGTTGCTCTCATTACTGACAGCTGGAGTTTTTCAAAGAAAGAAAAAAAGGAAATCGTTTAGGCTACTGAACCGCCAAAAAGCTCACACAGTAGTTTATCAAACCGTTTATCGACCATTACACGAAAACCAAGGTAACTCCATTGCATAAAAAGTGTAATGGAGTTTTTAATTTGGCACGTAACCGACAGGTTGCGCGGCTCGTCCACAGCCAGATTGGGATTCTTACATGTATAGCCTACTAGTCCCTGTTAAATAAAAAAGGACTAATTGGGCTTCTAACTAGACCGAAAGTTGTCCTATTGCATATAAAGGATTAATGAATGACAAAAGGGAGGCAGTTTATGAAAATCCGAAAGGCTATTATTCCGGCCGCAGGCCTCGGAACCCGATTTTTGCCTGCAACAAAAGCTCAGGCTAAGGAAATGCTGCCGATTGTTGATAAACCAACGATTCAATATATTGTTGAAGAAGCAGTAGCTTCGGGTATAGAGGAAATTATTATCATAATCGGTAGAGGAAAAAGATCAATAGAGGATCATTTTGATAAATCCTATGAGTTGGAAGATGCACTTTTAAGAAAAAATCAGCTCGATATTTTAGAGGAAGTTCAGAAAATATCTAGTTTGGCAAATATCTATTATGTCCGCCAAAAGGAACCGATGGGGCTAGGACATGCAATTCTCTGTGCTAAAAGCTTCATTGGAAATGAACCTTTTGCTGTTTTGTTAGGGGATGACATCGTTATGTCTGAAACACCTTGTCTGAAACAAATCATCAGTGTTTTTGAGTATTGCAACAGTTCCGTCGTAGCTGTTCAGAATGTACCGGAAAAGGATGTCAGTAAATATGGAATTATTAAGCCAAAAGGGACAATGATTGAGCCTAACCTTTTTCATATTGATTCTTTGGTGGAAAAACCGAAAAGGGAAGAGGCTCCTTCCAGATATGCGATAATGGGGCGTTATGTTTTTAGACCTGAGATTTTTGAAACAATTTCAATGCTTCCGGTTGGACATGGTAATGAATTACAACTTACTGATGCCATAAATGAGCTAAATAAGCAGCAGGCAGTATTAGCATATAATTTTGAGGGAAACCGATATGATATTGGTGATAAAGTTGGATTTATTAAGGCAACAATAGACTTTGCTTTGCGCAGGGATGATATAAGAGACGAGGTACTTTCCTATTTAAGGGATGTAAATAAGAAAGAAAACCTTCAGATTATAAAGAGAGAGCTTGAATAATATGAAAATAGCTGTTTTGGGTACAGGATATGTCGGGCTTTCCACTGGTGTTTGTTTGTCAGAAATAGGGCATAGTGTCATTTGTATCGATACAGATGAAAAGAAAATTAAAAGTCTACGTCATGGGATTTCTCCAATATATGAACCGGGTCTGGAGAATTTGCTTGCTCAAAATGCTGCAGCGGGTAGACTGCTATTTACAACATCTCATCGAGAAGCGCTAAATGGTGCCGAGATTATCATCATTGCCGTAGGAACACCGCAAATGGAGGATGGGGGAGCAGATTTATCGTATATTGTGCAAGCCGCGAAGGATATTGCTGCGAACCTAGTACAGAGTTCAGTAGTCGTTATAAAGAGTACTGTGCCAGTTGGTACGAATGATTTTATTAAAAAAATTATGGAAGAACTTTGTAACAAAAGGATCACCTTTAATATGGTTTCAAATCCTGAATTTTTAAGACAAGGGTCAGCTGTTATGGATACGATGCAAGCAGATCGAATCATCATCGGTTCTGAAAATGACGAGGCGGCTAAGAAAGTACAAGAAATGTATCGTCCGTTAAATGTACCATTTATATTAACAAGTATTAGAAGTGCGGAAATGATTAAGTATGCTTCTAATGCCTTTTTGGCGACTAAGATTAGCTTTATCAATGAAGTTGCCAATTTATGCGGAGTAGTAGGTGCAGATGTTAAAGATGTAGCAAAGGGAATGGGAAAAGATAAGAGGATTGGAGAAGCTTTTTTACAGCCCGGTATTGGTTATGGAGGATCTTGTTTTCCAAAGGATGTTAAAGCGTTGCTTCATACTGCCAAGTTAAATGGAGTACATTTTTCCCTGTTAAAAGAAACAGTAGCGATTAATGATTATCAGCAGGAACTCCTTGTAACGAAAGCGATAAATCGCTTGGGGGATTTAAAAGGGAAAAAGGTTGCAATGCTTGGTCTTGCTTTCAAGCCAGAGACAGACGATATGAGGGAAGCGCCATCAATAAAAATTGCGCGTTCATTAACCAAACTTGGAGCAGAAGTGGTAGCTTATGATCCGGTTGCAATAGATAATGCGAAGAACATATTAGGGGATACAATTAGATTTGCCAGCTCAGTTCGCGAAGCGACAGTGGATGCGGATGCTGTATTTATTGTTACCGAATGGAATGAGTTTAGACATTTAGATCTGGAGACATTGATGAACACAATGAAACAACCGATTGTTTTTGATGGTAGAAATTGTCTTGAAGAAAATCGAATCAGAGCTTGCAAGAAAATTGAATATTATCCAATAGGAAGGCCAGCAATTGTTATTGGTATGACATAAAACGAAACTTTTTCTAACACTTTATTAACGAGAACATGATTTTTTAAAGCCATATATTAGGTTAACTTAACCATTCAAAGAGGGAGTTGTTATTCTATAGGCGGGCAAACTGGCAATGCAGCACCTTTGATATAGTTCTTGGGTGCTTTTTTTATATTTCTTTAAATAAAAGAAAAATCTTCATCGACCATTAGAACCATAGAAAAACGTCAATTATTAGCATGTTATATTAGTATCATTGTTTGCAAATACTCTTGTGTCATAGCACTTACTTAACTCACCTTTATATTAAGTAAACGCATACTCACTGCCATTTAGCTTTACTGTATGTTATTAGTCCATGCGTACTTATAGAGTCCTGCATAATATACTTGAAAAGGTCCAGGAAATTTGCTTACTATGCTAGAAAGGAGAACATTTATTTGCACACAGTTATGCATTTGAATTTAAGAGTTGATCCGACCCAATATATCCCACAGATTCGAGAAGTTCCTGATTATGATTATATTCATTTGGTACGACAACCTAAATATATGATAGATCTTTCCCTTTTGAATGAGAAAGTTCATTATCTCAATGAAATTTTCTCACCAAAAGAATATGTGAAAAGAAATGATATCTCCCTCTTACATGCTCACCATGGTCAATTAGGGATGTTATTACTTCCTTTTAAAGAAGGAACAAACCTTCCGTTGGTAACAAGTATTCGAGGCAGGGATGCAACCCTAGCTAATCAGCCCATTGACTATCTAGATAACATGAAAATGCTATTTGATCGAGGTGAGCGTTTTTTTCCAGTTTGTCAGTATTTAGCAGATAGGTTAATTGCTTGGGGTTGTCCATCAGAAAAAATTAGAGTGTTATATGGTGGCGTTGACCTTAACGAATTCAAATACCGGACTCCACATAAAGGGGGCTCTCAAAACATTTTATCCATCGGTAGGTTGGTGGAAAAAAAAGGACATCACATCTTAATGCAAGCTTTTCAAAAAATCAAAGGTGAATTTCCAAATGCAACCCTGACGATCATCGGAAGAGGAGAGCTTGAAGAATATCTCATTTCTTTGGCAAATCAACTTAATTTAGGAGACTCTTTTCGTTTATTAAATCATCTACCTAAAGATCAAGTACGAGAACAATTGACCAATGCAGATTTATTTTGCGCCGCGAGCCTAGAAGCCGCCGATGGAGATGTAGAAGGTATACCTAATACATTAAAAGAAGCTATGGCGATTGGGGTACCAGTGATTTCGACCAATCATGCCGGCATCCCTGAATTAATAACAAATAACAAAGAGGGTGTTTTAGTACAAGAAAATAATGTAGATGAACTGGCAGATGCTCTTGAATTTATGCTAACTAACAGAGAAATATGGGAAATATATACAGTATCGGCTCGTCAAAAAGTCGAACAAAACTTTAACCTCGTCCAACAGCTTCAACAACAAGCTGAATTTTATGATGAACTTTTAGCCCCTTATAAAGTAAGTAAACAAAATTCAGTAACACCTCGCCAAATTGATAAAAAAACCCTTAAGGAGACTACAAAGCCTCAACAGCAAGATAAGTATGATGGCGAAACAATAGCGCCTAGAAAAAAAGCCGGTTTAGCCAGAAAAGCCCTTATTTATATGCAACAGCTTCAACAGCTTCAACAGCTTCAACAGCTTCCACAGTTTCAGCAGCTTCAACAGCTTCCACGGCTTCGACAGCTTCAGCAGCAGACTAAAGATAAAGTCAAAGATAAACATGTAGCATCTAATAAAAAAGACAAAAAAGCAAAGATTCAACAAAAGACTAAAGGTAATGAGGAAACAATAGCATCTCGTAAAAAAAAAATAAGGCTCAAAAATCCGAAAAAGTTAAAAAATCCCTTAATAAAATTCAACAGTTTCAACAGAAGTCGATGGATGAGCAGTTAGGAGGAGATCATGGAGAATTTTAAAACCATTACTGTAACCAAAGGTGAAAAATCTTTGGAAATTCATAATCCCACAACCTATTCGCTGATTGGAATGGGTGCTCAAGGTGCAGTATTTAAACTTTCAGAAGATAAATGTGTAAAAATCTATTCAGACCCGGTACAAGCGAAAATGGAGGATGAAGCTCTTAATGCTGGAAAAAATCTACCCTTTATGCCTTTGGTATATGATACAGGACCAAACTATATAGTCATGGAATATTTTAATGCTCCAACCTTAAAAGATTACCTGAGAAATTATACGTATATCCCTGATTCTATAGTAAAGAAACTTCTCTATATATTAAGGGAATTAAAACAAGCAAAATTCACCATGATAGATGCTCCCCTACGCCATATTTTTGTCGTTGGTAATGAGGAACTTAAGGTGATTGACCATGTAAATTCCTTTAAAAGAATGCATCCTGTACCATTAAAATTATTAAGAGATTTAAAAATAATCCTTTTAAAGGACTCGTTCTTAGCCCAAGTGAAAAAGCTCGAACCGGACACCTTCAATGAGTGGGAGGATTATTTCAATCAAAATAGTTTGGACTTTAGAAACATTCCCGTCCTCTCAGGAGGGTCAGGGAATGGTGTAAAAGTGGATAGCGCTATAACACAAACACTCATTGGAAAAGGGCATCAAGGTGCTGTTTATCGAGTGTCTGAAGACACATGCGTAAAACTTTACGGAAAAACTGAACATGCAAATCAGGAAAAAATGGTTCTTTTATCAAGTCAAGACTTGCCTTTTATCCCGAAAGTCTTTGAAACAGGACCAAATTATATTTTAATGGAATATCTATTAGGACCAGATTTAAATACGTTTCTTAAAAAACAATCTGTACTTTCTGAGGACATAACAAAACGTTTACTCTATATATTAAAAACAATGGAAAAATCAGGTTTTAAGCAAATTGATGCCCCATTACGGCATATTATTATAACCAGGAATGGTTTTAAATTAGTCGACCATGTGTACTCGTTTTCACGTGAACAAAAAAGACCTCTCGAGTTATTTAAAGACCTGCGAGAAATAAATTTTTTAGATTCTTTTCTAAAACAAGTGAAGGCGATAGACCCTGGTACGTATGCTGAATGGACAAAAACACCAATCCCATTAGATGAAAATGAAAATACGCTTATGTAACTGAATCCTAACGAAAAAATTAAAAAGGTATTACTCCTAATTGTTGAAGTTTTAGTTATCACAAAAAATGAGCATATCAAAACCTATGGTGATTTTGCATTCAACGGTTTCCGAGAACGTTTTAGCTTAAACTTCATTCGTAGGTGCTAGTTCACAGCGGGTATAAGAGTGGAAAACTCATAAGGCTTAAAGCGAAAAAGGATATCATGTCATTGGTGGATTACGAATAAAACGTAAGTCTCTCCCCCATGAAGATTTTGAGTTTGCCCCCTCTTTATATCCGTCATAATGAACACTGTTCTGTTATTGTAAAGGATCGAAAGTATCAATATATATAAATACGGATGCTTACTCAGTGTTCCAGAAAGGTGTCAAAATCCAATTATATAGAAAGGATTGAAATCAATACTATGAACATTATAGTAACAGGGGCTGCAGGTTTCATTGGTTTCCATTTAACAAAACGTCTGTTAGCCCAAGATATCAATGTTATAGGAGTAGACAATATTAATGATTATTATGATGTTTCTTTAAAGAACAATCGACTCAAGATATTAGAAGAAAACCCTGATTTCGAATTCCATAAAATGGATTTGTTGGATAAAGAAAAATTAAATCAATTATTTAAAGACAGAACCATTGATATAGTCATCAACTTAGCAGCTCAGGCTGGAGTACGTTATAGCATAGACAACCCGGATTCTTATGTTAATTCCAACCTAGTTGGGTTTGTAAATATCTTAGAGGTCTGTCGACAAAATAATGTAAAGCACTTAATTTATGCATCCTCAAGTTCTGTATATGGAGCAAATATTAATATCCCCTTCTCAACCAAAGACCAAGTGGATCATCCAGTAAGTTTATATGCTGCCACTAAAAAGTCTAATGAATTAATGGCTCATACTTATAGTCATTTATATAATATTCCAACCACTGGACTCCGTTTCTTTACGGTGTATGGTCCATGGGGGAGACCTGATATGGCTTATTACTCTTTTACTAAAAATATTATTGAAGAGAATACAATAAAGGTTTTTAATAATGGGGATATGAGAAGAGACTTTACTTATATTGATGATATTGTTGAAGGAATAATCCGATTACTTGATAAACCACCGGTTTGTAATATTGGATGGGATAGAGCTAATCCTGATTCAAGTTCAAGTTATGCCCCATACAAAATTTATAATATCGGTAACAATAAGCCCGTAAAATTAATGGATTTCATTAACACATTAGAGAAACTAATTGGCAAAAAGGCAAAAATAGAGTACTTACCAATGCAACCGGGAGATGTTAAGGAGACATATGCAGATATTGCCGATTTGCATGCTGATGTGGGGTTCTATCCTTCAACAAGAATAGAAGAAGGTTTAACTCATTTTGTAAATTGGTACAATAAGTACAATAAATAAGGAAAAAGAAGTAGTGAATTTATATTAGTGGATAAAAAATAATGATGGAATCTCTGCTTCAGTCAGTAAATTAAAAAATTTCAATCACCTCGACTTGATAATGATAACAAAAGATGAGGTAATGGCGTCAGGCCTTGAGGAAATATAATTCGGCATAGGTGAAGTTTCAATAACGTTTAAAACCATCAAATGATCCACCGTCAAATTTAGCTGTCATTGACACTTTAGAAAAAATAAATCCTGGAGTTGGTGATGAAAGGTCAAATAACAGATGCCATTAATGAAATGATGAAAATTATAGAATGTCTATGGGGAAAACGATTGATGGAGAAAGATTCGATATTAGTAGATTTGAAGTGTACATGGCAGCAGATCAATATAATTAAAAATTTAATGAGTAAAAGCCTAAAATCAAATAAAAAGAGATAGGTAAATAGGTAAATTACATGCAAGCAAAAAGAATAATTAAAAATATGTTAGTTAATAAAAGGAGAAAGTAATTTGAACCCTAAAAATATGAAAACTCCATTGGAAGTTCTTAAGGAGTATAATTTGTCAGATTTTCTCATGACGTCCCTTACACGTAATTCTGCAAAAGATCTTCTATTCAAATTAAATCCTCTGTTTGAAAACTACCTTAAAGTTTGTTCTGAAGACCTACCATACAAAGACATTTATAAAGCTGATTCCATGTTCCCTCATGAATTTCACAAGCAAGTGAAACAAATTGAAGAACAAGGAAAAATAAAAAAATTAGGCAATTATCAAGAGCTATTAGTTTTAGCAGGACGCGAGAAGAGCAAATATGAATTTCTTGTTAAAGGGACTGAGGCTGAATGAAAACTATTGCTTATTTTGTAAGTGAAAACATTAAAACACACCAACGTTTTATATATAATCAAATCGTAAAAATAAGTAGCTATCGCTCAATCGTAATCGGCCCATTCGACGATACCAACCATACAGAATTCCCCTTTGAAAACTACTATAATTTAAACAAGATTAAAGATCTAGAAAATTTCTTCAAAGAACAAGAAATCATAGCCATTCATGCTCATCACGGAAAACATGGACAAGAAATTTTGCCTGTATGTGAAAAATATAATATCCCATTGATTGTTAGCATTAGAGGGCGCGATGGTTCTGACAGACCAGAAATTTTCGAAAAAAATGCTCAGCGATATTCATCATTAATTAAACAGGGTGCACACTTTTTTCCTGTTTGCCAATATCTTGCACAAGGATTAAGAAGTTTAGGAATTCCGGACGATAAAATTCATGTGTTATATGGTGGTATCGAATTGGATCTTTTCGCCTATTCTACCCCCACTCTACCTAAAGAAGGCGAAATAAGAGTTTTATCTGTAGGTAGACTTGTAGACAAAAAAGGATTTATTACTCTTATAAAAGCATTTAAACGGATTTATACACAATATCCAAATGCTAGACTGCATATTATTGGAGCAGGTGAAGATGAGGATAAAATTAAATCGGTCATTACAGAATTTAACCTTAAAGATGCTGTGATTCTTAGAGGAGCTATGGATTCAAAACAAGTTTCGGACGAATTGAAAAAAGCTCATATCTTTTGCCTTGCAAGTCAGACTGCTAAAACTGGTGATATCGAAGGCATTCCTAATGCCTTAAAAGAAGCAATGGCTAGCGGTTTACCTGTCGTTTCCACTCAACATGCGGGAATCCCTGAATTAATTGAACACCTGAGAACAGGATACCTAGCTCCAGAAAAAAATGATATTGAGTTAGCGAAAGGCATACAATTCTTTATAGATCATCCAGAGATTTGGAACGCCTATACGGAAAGAGCACGGAAAGTCATTGAAGAAAAATTTGATGTCAATAAACAAATTATTGAGCAACAAAGATTATATTCTCTCGTTAATACAACGGAAACGAAAACGGAAGCCGAAACGAAAACGAAAACGAAAACGAAAACGAAGACGGAAAAGGAACAGAAAACGGAAAAGAAAAAGAAAAAGGAAAAGGAACAGAAAGCGAAAACGAAAACGAAAACGAAAACGAAAAAGGAACAGAAAAAATAAATCAAGTAAGGAAAACTTAAAAACAGTTACGAAAAAACAAGCAGGATACCCAATAGTTATCATTTAGGTAGAAAGGGGAATGACATGGGCTATATTGAAGATTTACGCAAGCTTGTGGGAAAAAGGCCAGTCATTTTAACAGGGGCAAAAGTATTAGTATTTAATCCACTTGGGCAGATTTTATTACAATATCGAACAGATACAAAAGTATGGGGATTACCAGGGGGACTTATGGAGTTAGGAGAATCATTAGAGGAAACAGCATTGCGTGAAGTAAAAGAAGAAACAGGTTTAACGATTGGTGGATTACAATTTCTAAAAGTTTTATCAGGCGTAAACTATTTTATTCACTTACCAAATGGAGATCAATTCTATTCTGTTAACGCTTTTTATACAACAAATGAAATTATCGAAGGAACCTTGAAACCTGATGGTAATGAAGGAAGTGCTGTACAATTCTTTCCAATCAATCAGCTGCCAAAAGATATGGATCCCGATATCAAAAAAGAAATTTGTAATTATTCAAGATTTCGCAATTGAATTTTTTCGAAACAAGCCGTATTTTCGCTCTTCTTTCAAAGAAGTAATGAAGAATAAATGACGCTCTTTCCAAAGTGCTGGTTGGGAATATGAATGAATCAACCTACTTTGGAAGGTACGATATTTGGCGATTCTACAACTCCGTTGCAGGATAAGGAACTACTTGAGAAAGCTAAAAATGATATCGTAATGGGTGCTTTAGGAACGATGGCTTTTAGATTTCATACTCATTGATCGCCTACAATGTGTACTAAGGTCAAAGAGAAAAGAAAAATATACAGGCTGGAAGGAGCTGTTTTTTCATGGAGTGGAAGTCTTTATATACTATTTGGACAAGTTACAGAAATTTAGATAATGAAATGCGTTTAATGCTTGAAGAAATGAAGGATGATGAGATAGCACTTGAAGACGCCTTTTATAAAAATTTGGACTTCGGGACGGGTGGTATGCGAGGGGAAATTGGTCCAGGTACGAATAGGATGAACATTTATACTGTGCGAAAAGCGACAGTAGGACTTGCTGAGTATATTCAATCGTTTGGAAACGAGGCAAAATCCAGAGGAGTCGTAATTGCTTACGATTCAAGACATAAGTCTCCAGAATTTGCATTGGAAGCAGCCAAGACTTTGGCAACAAAGGGAATTAAAGCTTATTTATTTGATGAATTACGCCCTACCCCACAGCTCTCTTTTTCCGTACGTAAGCTGAGTGCATTTGCCGGTATCGTCATTACAGCAAGCCATAATCCGCCTGAATATAATGGGTATAAAGTTTACGGATCAGACGGTGCACAGCTACCTCCTGTAGCGGCGGATCAAGTCATTAATTACGTGAACACGATTGAAAGTGAGCTTTCCATTGTAGTGGAGGAAGAAGAAATCCTAAAAGACAGAGGGCTCATTCAAATCATTGGGGAAGAGCTGGATACTGCTTATAATGAGCATTTGCTCACTATTCCGGAAGATCCAAAGTTAGCAAATGAAATCGATGTAAAGCTCGTGTTTACACCGCTTCATGGTACAGCCAATAAATCAGTAAAACGTGCTTTGCATGATCTAGGATATCGAAATGTCCATATTGTTAAAGAACAGGAAATGCCCGATGCTAACTTTCCTACTGTTAAATCGCCTAATCCAGAGGAACATGCTGCTTTTGAATTGGCCATCGCGCTTGGAAAACGTGTCGACGCTGATTTATTGATTGCCACCGATCCAGATGCGGATAGGCTCGGAATTAGCGTGAAAAATAATGCTGGAGATTATGTCGCATTAACAGGAAACCAAACAGGCGCTCTCTTTTTGGATTATTTAATTTCACAAAAACAAAAGAAAGGGACTCTTCCAGAAAATGGAGTGGTATTAAAGACCATTGTGACTTCAGAAATAGGACGCGCGATTTCTGATCAAAATGGTTTGAAAACGGTAGATGTTTTAACTGGATTTAAATTCATTGCTGAAAAGATCCATGAATACCACACAAGTGGAGAACATTCTTTCCTGTTTGGCTATGAAGAAAGCTATGGATATCTAATCAAAGACTTTGCTCGAGATAAGGATGCCATACAGGCGACTATTCTGGCAGTGGAAGTTTGTGCCTATTACAAAAAGCAAGGCAAAACGATGTACGAAGGTTTACTGCATGTTTTTGAGAAATATGGCTATTACTTGGAAGATTTACGATCGTTAACTTTAAAAGGAATTGAAGGTGCCAGACAAATTCAAGCGATCCTCAATGAATTCCGTGAAAATCCACCAGAGCAAATCTGTGGTCATCAAGTAGTGGTTCAAGAGGATTATCTCAGCAGGAAAAAATACATGTTTGCGTCAAATAGGGAAGAGGCCATCAAGCTCCCAAAATCCAACGTATTAAAATACTTTCTTGATGATGGCACATGGGTATGTTTACGACCTTCCGGAACAGAACCTAAAATTAAATTTTATTTCGGTGTTCAAGGAAGCTCGATGAAGGAAGCTAAGGGGAAATTATACACCGTTATGGAAGACTTTATGAGAAGAATCAATAAAATGCTTTAAAGAAGGACTCTCATTCAGAGGATCTTCTTTAAAAACTAGGGTCAGCATTCATTATGTAGAGAAATGCGGACCCTTTTTTGTTTATCATGTAATGCCATTTATTTTTGACTTTGACAAATCTTAAATCACTGACCACTATTTTTTCTCTTCTTCTTGTAGAAATTCCCGATTTAATTCGTTAGCCTCGCCTGATTCGTTGCATGAGGTCTTTTGCGGTTTAGACTGAGCAACTATAAAAGAGAAAACAAGCCCCTGTTCTTTCATGATACGGCCAATTCGCCTTCTGGAGACCGTAATGCCTCTTTTCTTTTATTCAACCTTAATCTTACGTGTTCCGTACGCCTTTCGATTTTTATCAAAAATTTCTAAAATGGCATTTGCTTCGTAGTATTAGGTGCTCCGTGAAAGCTCCAGGACGCCACACATTGCTGATACAGAGTATTTATCTTTGTTCCGTTTTGGTAGTGTTCAATGATCTGTTGTTTAAATTCAGAAGTGAACGTACGGCGTTTTCGCTTGGTCATTTTGAGTGCTCCCTTATCGTAGTGAGTTAAGTGTATCTGCCCTTAAAACTTCTGTCCAGATAAGTGTAGACGATTCATTTAGTTGAATAAATGTATGTGCAATTTAGATGCTTTTAAAACATTTTATTAAGATAAAGAAGAGGTTTGTTAATAAAACTCAATTTAGAGGTATCTTTTTAGTAATTTCGAATATAAAAATATAGGTTAATCAAATAAATAAGAGGTGAGGAAAGAAGGAGATTTTTCATGTCAAATCCTATGCAAACTGATTGAAATGATGTTGTACGACCATCTACCAAATTATTTGAAGGGAAAGTTGGCTTGTGATTACAAGTCTGATTGGATTTATACTTGCAACGGGCACGTTATTTTTATTTATTTTCACGGCCCCATTATTTTGAAGGCAATTTGAAGGATGCTTTCTCCTTAGTGCGGCAATCGGCATTTTTCTCCTTTCAATAGCAGCAATTTTACCTTTTCTGGGCTTCGTGCAAAAATACCCAGATTTGCGACCAGCGCCTTTTCCACATTTTATAAAAATGTCTATATTACTAGTATCCCGCGAGAAATAGGTAAGTACTTGTTGCGGGTATTACTCTATAAACCTCCGATCGATCGGTGACCATCGTTTTCATGAATTCATTTATTTACTCATGGCCGGACCGTCGTCAAGGGAGACGTCCCGATCGCACGAGGTCGGCTTACAAAGGAGGCGACCGTAGTGAATACTCTCTGGTCCATTCGAACCGGAATTCGGGATTTCCTTGAGGCCATCTATCGAATTTGCCAATCATGGATTGCGAAGTATCCGTTTATTAAAACGGCGTATGCGATTTTTTCCTGGCTGTCTTTGCTTGCGTTTGTGTTGAGCTTGTTTTTCGTTAAAGTATCGCGTACCATGATGATTCAATATTTGTGGTCGTTTTATGTGCTGCTGCAATTTTGGTTTCTGTGCCGAAGCAAAACGATGCCGTGGAAGCAAGTTGTTCTGTTCGTTCTGTTAGGTGTATTCCTTGTCGTACCGTTCACGACGCTTACGGTCAATGCTCTCCATGCGTTTTTCGGCGGAAAAACTTCCGACACTTGGTCCATTGCCGTTATCACGCCAATTTTCGAAGAATTGTGGAAGCTCCTTCCGCTAGGTATATTTCTGTTTTTCTCACGTCGAGCTTCCGCCTTGAGTTTAAGCGATTTCACGCTCATCGGGGCGGCAACCGGTGTCGGCTTCCAACTGATGGAGGAGCTTTCCCGAAGGTGGCTAAGTTCCGGCATTCTTGAGAAAAAGTTTGGCTATAGCTTTACAATGCTGGGCGGCGAAACGATCCATTGGGATATATTCTCACTGTTTCCCGGGCGTTTCGAAGAAAGTCTGTTCCCGACGATAATGACCGTCGGTCATCCCGTACATACAGCCATGATCACACTTGCGTGCGGAATTGCTTATCGGCTGCGAACAAGACTGACGAAATGGGTTTTTCTGTTCCCGGCAATCCTTTTGCTGTGGTCCATCTTGGATCACGCGGCTTATAACGGCCAACACAAGCTGCCGGGTTGGGTGTTCCGGCTTCATGAGTGGACCGGCAGCGGTTATAAAACTCAGCCGGCCTTCCTGCTGATGCTTGCCGCATCGCTCATTGCCGATTACTGGTCGCTGAACAAAATACGGAACTACCTTCCGTTGCTGCCGAACGAGCCGCTTCTTAATCCGTTTACCGAGCTGTGGAATATGATCCGCTCTTTTTGTCTGGACCGGGGGAAATTCATATATTGGCTAGGCTTTTACCGGGAGCGCAGGGAGCTTGGATATCATTTACTTTATGGAAATGAAGAAGCCGCCGGTAGACAGGAGCCTGTCCAGGCTCGGGTAAAGGCTCTTTACCAGGCGCTAACCGGACTCGCGATGATTCTGCTTGTGGCCGGTCTGTTCGCAGGCATCGGGGCTCATGCGGGCGGTGGGGAAACGGCATGTTTCGCCTGCATGTTCGATTCGCTGCAAAATTGGTGGGATGGGTTGGATTGGTATGAACAAGGGGCGATAGTGCTTGGTGCCCTTGCCTTGTCATTGCTGTTCGTCGGATTCTGGCCGGCTTTTGGCATCGCGATGACGGGGGCGGGAATCGCCGGGAGCGGACATGAGACTGCCGGTTATATCCGCGATCCGAAGAAGCTGCTGACTCCCGAAAATGCGTTTTCCGTCGCTCTCGGCATTGTACTAAGCCGAATTCCGTTCGGCAGTGCACTAAGATGGGTTGGGAAGAAAGGGCACCGCTATGTGCGCAAGCTTTTGGATAAGCTTGGTTCCCAGAAGCCGGATGTCGACGTTCCGATTAAACCGAAACCTCCGAAAAGTGACGGCGAAAGCCCTGGCAAGCATACGGACGATCCCAAGAAGCCGGATGACGATACGCCGAATAAGGAAAAAGCTGATGAGGGAACGGAGTATACTGGTGGTAGAAATCAAAAGGAATTGGATAATTTAGCAGGTGATCCTTCACATGGAGGTAAAATTAGAGATCAGGGTGTGAAAGAAAGAGAGATAGGCTTGGAATTGGAGAAACAGGGCAAACTAGGTAGAATAATTCGAGATCCTCAGGCTGATGGTGGAGCAGAATTTATTGACACTACTAATGGTGTAAAATGGGATGTTAAAAGCTTTCAATCTTATCCAAATGGGCATACATCACCGAAAAAGGGAGCCTTTACAGTAAATAATGGAATGAAAGGGATCAATAAGGAACTTGATAAAAACTACAATGTAATAGTGGATACGAGAAAACTAATTCCTGAACATATTGATCAGTTAAAAGAGGCAATAAAAGAAGCAGGAATAGCTGATAGAATTATTTGGTATCCATAGTTTAGGAGGGTATGCAGGGCATGACAATATTAAATGTTGAGGAAATTATTGTTCAACTCGAATCACACCGCCTTTGGATAGAGACCATTGGTAAGAAAGGTGAAAAACTCGGCTTAGATGAAATAGACTTCCGAAATTTAGATTTATCAAAATATCCGTTAGATCAAGCATACCTTACAGCTTGTCTTTTTGATGGTATGAACTTAAATCTTAAAGATATGTCTTCATCTTTATTATGTTCATCAACTTTTAAATTCGCTAATTTAGAAGGTTCAGATTTTTGTAAGTCTAACGTTTCATATGTAGATTTTACAAATGCGAATATTAAAGCCTCAAGATTTGCTGATAGTGAATGCATTGAGACAGTTTTTGTTAAGGCTGATTTATCAAACGCAAATTTAGTAGGTGGTCTTTTTGATGAGGCAGATTTTCGTGAAGCGTCATTACTGAATGCTGATGTAAGATTATCTACGTTTGAAGGGGTATTACTAAAGGGGGCTAAGTTAGGGGGGATTCGAGGACTAGAGGAGGCTTTCATTAAAAGTGTTAATATAGGTACTCCAGAACACCCTATAATTCTTAAAGGAGAAGAAGGTAGACAGTGGCTCATTAATGAAATCAAAGAATAACTTTTAGGCGTTATTGATCGAGACAATACCGTTAAATCAAAACAGTAGCTTTCAGTGCGGTCTTCGAAGTTGAATAACAGATGGCTATTAGTGTAATGATCCTTGATCCACAAAACGATTTTGAAAAACACTTCTTTCTTTCAGTTGCTACGGAATCCTTTTTCAAAGAATTTTGGATACTGCCATCCTAGGTAGATCTTTTTTCGTCAGGTGTTGATGAAGAGCAAGATTTACCAAGTATTCTTGCTGAACTTGATCAATTATAAGAGTGGGCGCATCTAAACCTAGAGAAGAACAGCAAACCAAATTATTTGAAAGAGTAGAAGGGCTTAAGGAAAAATACCCCATGCATGTAAAGACGTAGTTGTATTTATAGGAAAGCTTTGATATCACAAACTTATGTTGCCTTTGAACTCGTTATTCAACCCATAACACACTTAACCTATGTAATACCTGGTGACAAGGTGGCACGGATGTGGAGAGAGGAAGTACCTACGCTTTCCCGGTGAAGGAATGTGTGCGCTCCAAGATGATGGCGACACTGAGGAGCATATGCTATGGCAGGCTGGAGCTGCTGGAGAGCGGGCTGCCAACGCGTTTCGGCGCGAGGGTGTGGTCGTTTATATCGGGTTATGCAATACCATAATCGCTCATAAAAGTTACGCCAACAATACACTGCACCATATTTCCAATATAGAGGTTTTCATAATCGCAACCATAATATTTAATTACTTCTTTGCTCAATGAGATTAATATGCAGTGAAGGGGGTTATTTATGAAAAGTACAGTTGTAGGAACGATCGCTGTACTATTTGCCGTTTCCTTGCTGGTTGGTTGCAATGATGCAAAAAAAACGGAAACCGCAGAGTTGAAACTAGAGGGGGACTGGAAGCTTGTCGCCGGTTCCCAATCGACAGCTTGCTTTTCCGGGATGAAATTTTTTGAAAATCCTACTACCGATAGGGAACCTTTATCCGTTCATGAAACAACGGGAAATTTTACCCAAATATGGTTCGGGGAATACGAGAAAGAAGGAAACGAAATTCGGGTTATATTGCACGAGCCCAAAGCGGAGCCATTCATTATGGTCGTCAACCGCAGAGGAAACGAATTGAAGCTTCAATACGAATGGAAATCGGCAAATTTAGTCTGCTCGTATCAGCCTGATTAACATGTATATTCCAGAAGCTATGGTTATCAAATGAACTTTGGCTTGGTAGATAATAATTTGATTATATAAGAAGATTATTAATCGGAGGCGAGTTGATGATTCGAAGGTCTATCTTAATATTGGTAACGTTAGCCTTATTCCTTGCTGGTTGTATTAATGAACCGGAAAAGAATACTTCAAAAACTCAGAATCCATCACATTCAAATCGAAGTAATGAACCGGAAAAGAATATTTCAAACATTCAGGACCCATCAGATTCAGATCAAAGTAAACATCAGACTTCCTTAACAGATGAACAAATATTAATGAAACCTCCAGGACGTTATGCTGGTTCTAACTATGATGAACAGAAGGTTCAGGAAGCTCTGGATCAATTATCAAGTGATTTGACAGCTGATCAATATAAGGAAGAACTCCTCCTCCTGTTGGCTGAAGATTATCGACCTTATGTGACCACTTTCAATAATTTTGAAACAGAAGTTAAAGTGAATAATGAGCGACCTAATGGTAAAATCACATTACCCACAAGTAAGAAGTTACACATTTCGATCCTACTTGATGCCAGTGGCAGCATGCAAGCGCAGATCAATGGCAAATCAAAAATGGACTCTGCCAAAGAAGCTATTCAAATCTTCTTAGATAAATTACCAAAAAATGCAGAGGTATCTTTGCGGGTTTATGGACATAAAGGAACAGGAAGTCATAAAGATAAAAAAGTATCCTGTAACAGTACAGAAGAAATCTTTCATGGTCAAGGCGAGCAGACAAATCAAATAAAAACGGTACTTCAAGATATAAAACCAGCCGGATGGACGCCAATTGCAAATGCTCTGAAATCTGTAAAACAAGATATTAATCCGGAGACAACCGATTCGGTCGTATATGTAGTTAGTGATGGAATTGAAACATGTGGAGGTAATCCAGTGCAGATTGCCAAAGAACTCAACCAATCCAAAGTGAAAACAGTTGTAAATATTATTGGCTTTATAACGAAGGACAGAAATTGCTTCGACAAGTTGCTACATCTGGTGGTGGAGAGTTCACTTCTGTAGATAATGACGAATCACTAAAGAATTATCTCAATAAAGCGTATGCCAAATTACAAGGCGAGTGGACGATGTGGAAAGAAAAAGGAGAAGGACAGGCAAATACACAAAAAGAACAGAAGCAGGGAGTTATTAATAATACAGAAACAGATATGCAAATTCTAGTGAACAAAGAATATTATAATCTGCTAGCAGCCCTTAAGTATCTAGAAATTAAATATGGAAATGCTATCCCTCACGGTGAGGTCTGGAAACAGATTACTGATCGTAAGAATTTCGCATGGGATTATGCTCGTAATACCGGGAGGCGTTTGTATGACGAAGTCACTAATAGTGGAAATCAGGTTTATGACGATATCAAGGATGAAGGGGATAAGAATATCGATGATCTGACGAATAAGAAAAAATAATTAACGGCTACGGCGGAATGACACGATCATGGAGGATCAATGTTGGATTGTTAACACTAAATCAATCAACTTTTTTAAGGGGTAACTGGATTTGAGTCAATATTTTGGACACTAAAAAGTTAAATCTTAAGCTGTATTCCTAATTCAAGAACTTGGATATCCGGATTGCCAAACAAACATTTCACTGGATGGAGCTTACTTAGAGATGCATTAAAGCATTTAATAGCAGAAGAGGTAAGACGAGGTTTTGAAAGGTCCATGGACAAGTCTTAATTAGGCTATTGGTCATTTATTTGATTTCACCTTGTGGCCATATTTTATCAGGAAAATCCCTTATGAACTAATAGGTGTATTAGTTCATTAAGGAACTCGATGAGAAAAAAAGATGTCTATTTTCTGTTTTTTCTCGAACTTCATTCTTCATGCATTAATACAGATATAAAGGTTTGAAGGAGACAGTTATGTAGGAGCAGGAAGTGAATTACATCTATCATTTTAAAAAATTGAACATCTGACATTTGGAGACTATTTTTTCCTTCTCATCCATTGTGTTGCAACCCATTTTTCTCCAGTAATAACTGGAGCTCCACCATGTAAAGTCAGGTCGTTAAGGTTTTGATCGTTATAGAAATATTCAAAATACACAGCCATTCCTTTTTGAGGTGATACTGAAAAATTCAGTTTAGGAAAAAAAGTTTCTCCCCCATGCTCTACATCATTTAAGTACATGACGATTGTGCTGATTCTATTGTTTTTTGTTGCTTTACTTGCAGATGTAAAAAAATCAAAATGAGCTTTATACTCTTGACCTGGAATATATTTAAGAATTTGAATACCATCCCCATGTTCAATGGGTATATTCATGATAGACGATATTCTTTTTTCAATTTTGGAAATGATGTCATTTTCATTTTCTTGAAAAAACATACTACTACTAGTTCTTATCTCATTTACTTCGGGTGTAACTCCAATTTTAGAACGATGCATTTTGTCTTTTGACAGTCTAATAAGTTCATCACATTCTTCGTCACTCAATACATTTCCTAAAACCACCAGAAGAGGTTCTTCTAATTTAGCAATTATATTAATTTCTCTATCTTCCATTTTGATTTTATTTCCAATATGATTAAAAATAGTTTGTTCTTTACTTATTGAATTTTTATTGTCCACTGTCAACTTTCATCGTCTCCTCAAGAGAATGAATTTTCTGATTTTTAATTTCATTTCTGTAAGCGGTTTTCTATGATAATTATATCATGGGATAACCATGTCTTGCTTCGTCAATGGACATTTTGTGTGTGATGATCCCCCTTTGAGCGAACTCACCATACGTTGTTTTTTATTTTAGAGAAAGATATTGACTTCCTATTAGCTGGTTTAGTTGATTAAGGAAGGCAAAAATGATCAATGTTTTTTTATAAGGCTGTTTTCACATACTTTGTTGCTATTTACCAGGTAGTGAGTTGTGGTTGATTTCCCCTCCAGATGCTCGCTTTCCGCGGGGCGGGCGGTGAGCCTCCTCGGCGTAAACGCCTGTGGGGTCTCACCTGTCCCGCTGCTCCCGCAGGAGTCTCGCACTTCCGCTCCAATCAACCTTATATAGTTTCGTTTTAAAAACAACAATCTTTACGAAAAGAGCCTTTTATAAAAAGAATAATCCAATTTAAATAATAGTAAGGGCATATTAGTTATTGACACAAGAAGGTCGTCAATGAAGGCGATCTTCTTGTGTCAATTTTTTAGAATAAGGGATTCCTGATTGGAATATTATGTTAAAGTTAAAGCGGGCAGAGCAGTTTTTAGGGTATTGACGGTGAGCGTAATGGGGGGGGAATGATTATCTTCGTGAAAAGTCTTATATTTCATTAAAACTAAAACAGTTTAAATAATAATTCTTAAGGGGTGTTTATTTATAGTTATAAATAGAAATAAACATGAGAGTTTAAATGGAAGCGCTCTGTTCATTGTAGAGGTAGAGATTTACGAACTCACTGGTCTGGCAGCCGAGGTGTCCTCATGACAGTAATGAAAAAGCAGCCAATTTCACATTTGATGAAGAAGCGCAGATTTTGGGGTTATGGTGCCGCTATAGCGTTAATGCCTTATCTGTTAATCAAAATCGCCTGGACGTTCGGTCTCTTCATGCCGACCGAACAAATGGGCGACCCAAGTTGGCGCACTGCAAACGCAGTAACAATGGTTCTAGCTGCAGTTGGTATCCTGTTAGCATTGGCGTTTAGCATGACATGGGGTGAGCGACTGCCCGCCTGGTTGGTTGCCTTGCCCGTCTGGGTAGGTACTGGTTTACTTATTCCTATGCTGTTGTTAGCACCTGTGCTTGGTCCTGCTGCTATGATACGCGATCAGCAGGCAGGAGCTATCAACGTTTGGGTATATGAGCAGATTTTCGTAATGGTCTCACTGGTTGGAGTCGGCATCTGCCTACCTTTCGCCTTAGCTGGATACGCTAAAGCGCGTTGGCCAGAGGCATTTGCTGATCCAATCGACATTGAATTACTCCCGGGCAACAGCCAGAAACTGCATATCACCTTGGCTAGGCTTGTCGCGGCTGGCTGTATCCTGCTTGGATTTATTAAGCTATTCTGGGCGGTTGGTGGAACTATTGGCATCAACCCAGCTATGTTGGATAACCGCGATATATGGTGGCGCCTATTGTCGTTGAGTACCGGTGTGTGGGCCTTCGCGGGGGCATGGGGTTTGTTGGTACTGACCACCCGCCGCGGGTCGAAGAGGTTCCTCCCTCCTATGGCAGCAGCATGGATCTCGTCGGGAATGCTGTTCTCTTATAACCTCTTTAACCGCTTGTCCGCCATTCGCCCCGATGCACAACCTGCTCTAGAGTACCCGCTTGCATATGTACTAACCACCGAGTTAAGTAGCGTCTTGGGAGTGATGATGGGAATAATTATCCTGATGGTACTGCACGACCGCCGGAGAGCAATGCGCAGTTCTAGAAGGAATTAATGTCCTAAGATTGAATTATGTTTTAAATAGAAAAAAACATAAAATAAAAAAATTGCCCAATTCCATGTCGGATTTATTTAATGAGGAGGTTCCGCTTGATTTTATACAGAGAGTCTTTAAAACAATGAATGAAACGCCACATAATACTTATCAAATACTAACTAAACGCTCTAAACGACTTAGTGAATTGGCTGAATCCTTACATTGGACACCAAATATTTGGATAGGAACGAGTTTGGAGAATGAAGATGTATCTTATCGAATTAAAGATTTAAGAAAAAGTACTTGCTCATATTCGATTTCTCTCACTTGAACCACTTCTTGGGCCTCTGAATTTCCTTGATCTCAAAGATATACACTGGATAGAATTTGGCCCAGGGTAGAGATCTACCACGTTTTCTATTTAAGAATGGGATTTATGTCCCATCCTCTTATGCAGTCGCCTTGGCAACAGTAAACTACTAAGAAACTTAAGCATTTATGTAGTCGCTAATGAGACAGTAAAAGGTTCGAATGATTAGCAGTGTGTGCCATGATAAATGGCGTACTCTTTATTTAGCTACTTTGCATAAGGAAATTGAAATGTGTATAATTGAATAAGTTATGTATTATCCAGCTCACTAGGGGGATGTAAGAATGTTGCAATCCGTATGGTTTAATTTACCAGTTGAAAATTTAGAAAAGAGTGAAGCGTTTTTCGAGGGAATCGGATTCAATATTAATAAAAACCCAGATATGTTAGATAAAATGGTTGGTATTAAAGTGGCGGAAGGTTCGATAATCATTCTAATTGAAAAGTCTCATTATGAGCAGGTTTCTCATGCTTCAGTAAAAACTAATGCAAATGAAGTGTTAGTGTCGATAGGTGTGAAGGAAAATAATGAGGTCGATGAGATATTGGATAAAGTTGAAGCGGCAGGTGGCAAAGTACTCCAACGTTCAACAGAACATGAAGGATATTATGGTGGATTATTTGAAGATTTAGATGGTCACAAATTTAATCTGCTTGTGTGTTAACAATAAATTAAAGACTCATTTGCTGCCCCTAACTTATTAAAAGCTAGGAGAACGAATGAGTCTCTTTTTTTAACTTAAATTAATCAATACTTGATTGTTTACGTAGTTCATATACTTTATCTGGTGTTACGTCTTGGCCAAGTGGGTCTACAACTTTCATAATTGAGAATGTTGTAGACCCACTTGGCCTCTAATAATACCAAGATATTCTTGTCTTAAAAAGTTTAGTCGTCAAGGCTTTCAATTAAAGAATCCATGATTAGGGAATTCATGTCATCCCTGTAACTTTGACTGATAATTTGCGTTGGTTTTAAGCGTTATTTTGCACAGGGTATAGCGTCCACCTTCATAGAAAATAAAAGGCGGCGAGAAATAGTTCTTAGCTGCCTTTTATCTATTTAAAAATTCCGTTCAAATTATCATTATCCTTTAGAAAACAATAAAATATCTTTTTTAAATAGTTTATGTTTATATACTCTGTGAAAAAACGGGCAGTACATATTTCTCTTTATAAACTTCTGGTTACCGAGTTTGTCCGTTTCCGTAAATTATGTATTTCGTAGTTGTTAATCCTTTCAACCCCATTGGGCCCCTAGCATGTATTTTTTGAGTACTAATACCAATCTCAGCTTCAAACCCGAACTCTTCTCCGTCAGTAAAACGAGTCGATGTATTAACATACACAGCTGAGGAATTCACAAATTTTTAGAAAGTATTGAGCATGATTATAGTCGTTTGTGATAATCGCTTCTGAATGGCTTGAGCTATAGTTATTAATATGTGAAATAGCTTCATCAATATCTTCTACTACTTTAATAGCTAAGATGTAATCTAAGTATTCTTGTTTCCAGTCCTCTTTCGTTGCCAATCTTATATTTGGACAGATTTCAGCAACACTTTTATCCCCACGTATCTCAACATTTTCTTCAATTAATGCTTGAGATATGATTGGTAAGAATTTCTCAGCTATATTTTTATTTATAAGTACTTATTCAACTGCATTGCATGCAGAAGGACGAGATGTTTTGCATTAATAATAATTGATTTCGCCATTTCAATATTACAAGATTCATCTGCATGAATGTGACAGTTACCAGTACCAGTTTCGATTACTGGTACCGTTGCATTCTTAACGACGTTCTGAATTAACCCTGAACCTCCACGAGGAATAAGCACATCTACATGTTCATTAAGTTGCATTTGCATCAGAAATAGCTTTTGATAATATATTTACAATAGCTATATTAGAGTATATTGCTTCACTGCCACCTCGTAATATAGTTGCATTACCAGATTTTAAACATAATCCGGCTGCATCACAAGTTCCATTTGGACGAGCTTCATGAATGATTCCTATAACTCCTAATGGCACACTTAGCTGTCCAATTTGTAAACCATTTGGATGTACAGACATATTCTTTAATTCACAAATGGGATCTGGTAAAGTAGCGACTTGTCGTAAACCGTTTGCCATTTCTTCAATACGATTTGCATTTAACAATAGACGATCTAACATTATTTTTGCTGTTCCACTTTTAAATCTATTTGATTTACCTTTAAGATATCTTGCTTATATTTAAGTAAATAATCAGCCATTTTAAATAGAGCATCTTGTTTGCATTTGCTACTTATATTTGCTAGGACGTGGGATGTCTGTTTTGCTTGTCTTCCTTTTATCTGTAATTCAGTCAATGTGATGTAATCCACTTTAATCAAAAATTTTTCCTGTTATTTTTTGCACTTTACAAAGATACTACCTAATTGTACAATAAAAAGGACCGAATGGTCTTATAAATTTCGTAAACCTTTTTCAAAAGGAGGCAAATAGATTCATGGTTAATCGCAAGGGAGAACAGACTAAAGCCCTGATCTTAGAAAAAGCATCAAAAATTTTTAATAGCCAAGGATATAGGGCATCTTCTATATCCGACATCATGCACGAGACTGGTCTTCAAAAAGGAGGGATTTATAACCATTTTGAAAATAAAGAGGAAATAATGTTGAGCGCTTTCTCCTTTTCCATTGACACTATGAGTCATTTTTTCTCTGAAGCAATGGCAGGCAAACAAGGATACATGGAACGTCTTCTTTCCATTATTTCCGTATTTGAGGGGATTGCTGAAAGAGAATTGTTCCCGGGAGGTTGCCCGATTATGAATGCTGCCATTGAAGCAGATGACGCAGACCCATTGCTTCAAGAAAAAGTCCGTGAAGCAATGGATGGCTTGCTCGGAATGGTTCGTAATCTTGTTCAGGAAGGCATAAAGAAGGGTGAGGTTAAACAAGGAGTGGATCCCGAGTTTGTGGCGACCGTGTTTATCTCCACGCTGGAGGGGGCGCTAGCACTTAGCAAACTTTACAAGAACCAAGAGTACATGAAAAAAGCTGTGTATCATCTTAGATCGTTTCTTGCTCAGAACTGTGCCTAGCAGTCTAAAAAGAAGCCGGAGATGGCTTTTTTTTACTCTAAAAAAGACCGATCGGTCTCACTGATTATCTATAATACTTAGAAGGCGATAATACGAAATCTGACAAGGATGCTGTCATAGTGGATGTCGTCTGATCATCGATGGGCAAGAAGAAAGAAACTTTAAGTCTTGACCGTTCCGATAAGCTTTCCGTACAAGTTCTGTGAGCCTTGGTAGAAAGCTTCACGACGGCGTACTTTGCGATGCTACTGATACAGCGATGAGAATAGCCTATGCATCTACCCTCAGCAAAGGGGAGACATTCACAACGCTAGAACTAAAAATCAATTTTACGAAGTCTGTATGAAATGCACAACTTCGAATGATTGGGCAGGCCATCAAACAGTTCGGCTGGCGTTAAATTGAATGACTAAGGAGTTGAGTGCCATGAAAAAGGGGACAATAAATGATCATCATACCGTAAAACAATATTACAAGAAAAAGGAAATTATGCAGGGGACCGAAGGCAGGCGCATAGATACACAATGGTTGCGGGATTTATGTCTACATGCAGGAGCCGACGATGTTGGATTCGTCACTATTGACCGAAGCGAACTTGAGGACCAACAAAAAGAAATTTTGAATCTGTTTCCTGAAGCCAGGACGCTTATTAGTTTCGTCTGTAAAATGAACCGCGAGCCCTTGCGTTCGACAGCTCGATCCATTGCAAATACGGAATTTCATCATGTTGTCGATAACGTAACGCATATCGGACATGAAATCGTGAAAGAGCTTGAAGAGCAAGGCATCAAAGCATTGAATCCGCCAGCAGGATTCCCGATGGAGCAGGAAAGTACCGGAAAAGCATGGGTCATCTCACATAAACCAATTGCGGTTGCGGCTGGACTCGGACAAATAGGCATCCATAGAAATGTCATTCATCCCAAGTTCGGCAACTTTATTTTGTTAGGTACGATCCTTACAAATGCAGATATGACTTCGGAAAGTCAGCCCATTGATTATAATCCGTGTTTGGAGTGCAAATTGTGCGTAGCTGCCTGCCCGGTAGGAGCCATTGGCGCTGATGGTCATTTTAATTTCTCCGCCTGTTATACGCACAACTATCGAGAATTTTCCGGCGGCTTCAGCGATTGGGTGAAGAAGATTACCGACAGCAAAAATTCTAAATCATACAGGGATAAAGTAAATGATGCAGAAACAGCATCTATGTGGCAGAGCCTTTCTTTTGGAGCTAGCTATAAAGCGGCCTACTGTATGTCCGTTTGTCCTGCTGGAGAAGATGTAATTGGTGAGTTTCTTGACGATCGCAAGAAATTTTTGAAGGACGTTGTCAAACCACTACAGGATAAAAGCGAAATGGTGTATGTAGTGCCGAATTCCGACGCTGAGGATCATGTCAAAAAGCGTTTTCCCCATAAACAAGTTCGACCGGTGAGCAACGGCTTACGATCGAAATCAATCCGTGCGTTTTTGCAGGTGCTTCCTCATATGTTTCAAAGAAATCAAGCAAAAGATTTAGCTGCTACCTATCATTTTACATTTACTGGAGAAGAAAATGCTCAAGCAACGGTTATCATAAAGAACAAGACCCTTACTGTGGAAAAGGGACATCTCGGGGATGCAGATTTCCAACTTATTGCAGACAGTCAAACATGGATTCGGCTGATGGCCAAAGAAACAGGGATATTATCAGCCGTCATGTCAGGTAAAATTCGCACAAAAGGGCAGTTAAAGCTATTTAAAGCTTTCAGCAAGTGCTTTCCGTCATAAAAGATAAGAAGATTTTAATGAAAAGTGGGAAATAACATAATCATTTTGTTAGGTTCGATACATTATGGTTCAGGTGCAAAAACCTATTCCTAGAAACATAGAGGAACAGTTTCCTTTAAATTGCTAACTTATGAAGTTAATCCAAACAGTGGATGGATGAATTTTTTTAGGTTTTGGACAGACACCGCCCTTTGGTGAGTTTGTTTCGTGGAATAAAAGAAATTAAGACTTGCGCCGAAGTTATTAATGAAATAATGAGTACCCTTGAAAAATAATAGTTTAAGATCCTTTTTCAATAAAAGGGCGCGATTGCTAAATAATAAGCAGTTGCTTTTTTACTAAACAGATCAGAATAATTCTATAAATGATTGAATGTAAATTATTAAGAAACCCAGCTATTCTTCTCATGTGAAGGTAGCTGGGTTTTTAAAGTTGGCTGTGCAAAATAATACTTAAAATAGGTGTAAATTATCGGTCAAAGTGACAAAAAAGCATATCCACCTTGGGCATGCTTTTCTTTACCAATTATCAGTTTTATCTAATAATTGTCAAATGTATCGAGATGGAATGGAGTTGCCTATTCGGTAATTTCTTCAGTATCTAAAAGCAATTGGTCAAAATCTATTATTGCCAAAACAATTCGCCTTCCTTTTAGTCACTTATACATTCATGTTTTGCATAAATACCAATTTCAATTATACATCCTAAACTGCGATCATAACATTGCTTGAACCAATTTTTTTACTATAATTGGCTAGTTTAGCATACACTTTTTTCGATAAATCCCTATCCTTGAGGAATAATGCTGATCTTACATGGATAATGGTTAATGATATGGCTATGAAATCCTAAGAATTCTAGAGCAATCCTGAGATTGTGTTTAGTTTATTAAGGGAGTTTTAGTTTAATAAGAGTTCCATTTAAAAAGGAACCGCGATTGGCGATTCCTAAGAGTATTATTTATTTGTTGCGTTTATGGTACTAAGTGAATTGTTAAGTGCTGTTTTACACTTGTTTACATCAGGATTCGATGAACGAACTGCTGCTAATACAACATCAATTGTTCCATCAATTTTCGTCCATGTAGCGCCATCGATTTTTCGAAACTTAGGTTCCTGTGTGTCCCATTGATGTTCTAATTCATCTGCCCCTTTTTTCGCTGAAGCAAAGTCATTTTTGTTTACAGAGTTTAGTATAGCATTTTCGATTTTTGCAAAATCGTTTAACTGTCCAGATAATGTAGTTTGTGAGGCACCAGAATTTGATGTTGATTTATTTGCACCTTTTAAGACACTAAGTGAATTAGTAAGTGCTGTTTTGCTTTGATTAACATCAGGTTTTGAAGAACGAACCGATGCTAGTACAGAATCAATTGTTCCATCAATTTTTGTCCATGTAGTGCTATCAATTTTTCGAAGCTTAGGTTCTTGTGTATCCCACTGATGTTCCAAATTATCAGCGCCTTTTTTTGCTGAAGCAAAGTCGTTTTTATTTACAGCGTTTAGCATATCATTTTCAATTTTAACAAAATCATTTAATTGACCTGCTAATGTAGCTTGCTCTGCAGCACCTTGTGATGCAATATTATTACTGCGCCAGTTATAACCACCTATACCAACAACTAAGAAAATTACGAGTACAACAATCGTTTGTGTTAGCACATGTTTCTTATTTGCATTACTTTGGTTTGTTTCCGCTATATCACTTTTAGCATTTGTATCAATTTTTGAAACGGCAAGGAAAACGATGATCGCTAAAATAGCGATAAGAAAAATCACACTCGTAACGGTTGTCCCGAGTCCTAATCCGCCATTTACTTTTGGTTGGGATAGGTAATCTCCAAGTGACGCTCCAAGCGGACGTGTTAAAATATACGCAATCCAGAAAGCTAATACTCCGTCAAGTTTCAATAATTTATAAGCTAAGAACACAAGAGCAATAATAATAACAACGCCTATTCCTGTGTTAAGATAACCGAAACCAAGTTGTTCGGAATATAAATCGCCGACCGCTGTTCCAAGTGCAAAGGTGAAAAGGATCGTAAGCCAGTAGAAAACTTCTCTTTTTCTAGTGAAAATCGAGTGGATCGATAGTGTTTTTTCACTAAGATACCAAAATAGAAAAGTCAGTCCTAGTAGCACCGAGAATACAGCTGTGCTAACCTCAAGTGGTATGCCTATATTATCTGTCAAATTATCCGTTACCAGTGTTCCGAATACGCTTATAAGAACAACTGTTACCCAGTAAATGGCTGGAACATATTTGTTTGCTTTAAACTGAAAAAACAATGCAATAAAAAACGCAACTCCCATAATAATGGTAGTAAGAGTTAAACCAAGTCCAATGTTGAAATTGATGAAATCAGCAAATGTTTCACCAACAGTTGTACACAAAACTTTGATGATCCAAAAGAACATCGTCACTTGTGGCACTTTGTTAAGTGAAATTTTCATTTTATTTTGGTTTTCTTGCATATATAATTTCCTTTCTTTAAAGTGGTTTCCCACAACTTAATTTTATTTCTCTCTCTAAATAAGGATACCCATCCAAATCCAAGTTAATCATTAAGGAAGTCTGCGCTGTTTCTCCCACAGTGGTTGCCATAATCTTGACGGCTCCAAAAAATATGGTGACTTGTGATTCTTTGCATAGCATTTACCGACCTGAATGTTGGACCATTTCAGTTTGTTCAGAAAATGCTAACTCATCTCCTTCTTGGAAGTTGTCATTGTTACAAAGCAATTTCCATCTCTGACAAAAATAGAAAATACAACATTTCCAAATAATAAGAAAAAGTTTGTTTATCAATTAACCATAGGATTTCAACTCTTAGTAGATTTTCCATTAGAAAAAATCCTTATCTATCTTGACTTAAGTCTTTATGGTTGTACTTAGCCAGGAAAGGGATATGTTTCGTTAATCTGTCATACATGTAGAACACCACTTGTACCAAAGGCTCCAGTTTTTTGGAAGACTGCATAACGAATATGCTTACCCCATATGAAATAAGGGCGCCACCAATCACGTCTGCAGGATAATGGACTCCGACGAATATACGCGAAATGCCAACAATAATAGCCCATACTAATATGGGATACTTCCACGAGTCGTTTCGTAGCACCATCGTATATGCAATGGAGAATACTAATACCGAGTGATCACTTACAAACGAAGAGTCAGCAGGATGCGGTATTAACTGATGAACATGGTGTGCCACGAATGGCCTTGGATGATAGTAGACAAGGTGAAGGATTGCGTTTATGAACAATCCAAGTAAGCAAGAAAAAACAGCGTATATAGCTGTGTACTGTTTTTCCGCTCGTTTTTCTTTGTTTGCAATAAACCATAGGAACAACATAAGTGCGATTACCACATATGGAACGCTATTAGTGATAAATATCATTCCTCTATCTAGATAAGAGTAATGGCCGGACCAACCGTTAATCCATTGAAATATTTCATAGTTCATATTGTTCATCTCCTTGCTTATATGGTTTTGGTTTCTCATTTAAAATCAAGTTGACCAGAAACATTCATTCTGAGTGTATCGAAGGAACCTGAACATCCTATGAAAATTACGTTAAAAATAAATTAAAAAAGAAAAATAAAGGCGAGTTTAGTGCTATAGTCGTTAAAAATGAAGGCAAAAACAAATAGTAAGCTATTGCATGTGCAAAGCGTCTTTTGATGTATTTTGGAAGCCTATCGTGAACTTAATTGAGGCTGAAGAAATGGAATTTTTAGTTGTTAACGCACAACATATGAAAGCAGACCCTGGTCGAAAAACTGATGGCAAGGATGCTGAGTGGATCACTCAACTTCTTCGTCATGGGTTGTTGAAGGCAAGCTTTATCCCTGATCGAGATCAGCGAGAATTGCGTGAGCTTGTTCGTTATCGCAGAAGTATTATTGAAGAACGAGCTAGACAGCATAATTTAATTCAAAAGGTTCTTGATGGTGCAAATATCAAATTCGGCTCTGTCGTATCGGATATTATGGGCGTTTCATCAAAGGACATGCTTCATGCGATCGCAAATGGTGAGGATGATCCTAAGAAACTAGCAAACTTTGCGAGATGTTCGATGAAGAAGAAAAAGGAGGATTTAATCCTTGCCCTGAATGGGTACGTGAATCCTAATCAGGCATGATGCTCAAAACGATTCTAACTCATATTGACTTTCTGACTGAACAGATTGAAAAACTCGATCAGGAGGTTGCCCAAAGAGTTAGTGTACCAAGAAAGCATAGAACGATTGGATTCAATACCCGGTATTGCCATTCGAATGGCAGAACAAATTCTAGCTGAAATCGGAACAGACGTTGAAAAACAGTTCGAAGTGCAGCCAGATTATGTTCATGGGCCGCCCTCGTGCCAGGACACAATGAAAGTGCAGGAAAAAGGAAGTCCATCAGAGCCAAAAAGGGAAATAAATATTTAAAGTCTCCTTTAACCGAAGCTGCTCATTCAATTGGAGCCTCTAAAAGCTATCCTGGCCCTCTATAAAGACGGACAGCTGCAAGAAAAGGAAGAAAACGAGCTGGAATTGTCGTTGCTCACGCCATGTTAAGAATTTCATTCAGTTACTAAACTCTCACTTTGCAGTCTTACATCTCGAAAGTGGAACAAGAGGTTAAGGATGTATTAAAACAGATACCTTTTGCCAAGAAGCTGCTTGCCATTAAGGGAATTAGTGAAATGTCTTTAGCCGGAATATTAGATGAAGCAGGAGATCTAAGTGGTTTTTCAAACGGTAATTCTTTACTTTGGCACACTGGGTTGCATCTGGCTGAAGCAAGCTCTGGTAAGTGGAAAGGCTAAATTGTCTTCTCTAAGCGTGGGCGATCCAGGCTAAGACGTTTCCTTTACTTAGCCACCATGAGCCTTTTGATGAATAACACGGAATTTCGAGCTATTCACTCCAAATAATGTTAAGGTGAAGAAAATGAAATCGATTATGAAATTGGTAGGTAAGCTAGCTAGGATATTTGTTGGAATAGCAGGCAGAAACGAGGCTTATTGTGCAGAAAAAGTTCAACCTATTACTGAACCGGTTGCGTAATTTTAAAGGGGATTTTTTAATTGGGTTCTCGAGGGAACATTCAAAAGCTAATTTTTTCATAGACTTTTTCTTTTTACGAATGTTGGCTTATTCGTAGGATTTCAAATATGTGCGGAGTACCAGATTTCTTCAACAAAAGAGCACTGACCCATCAGGTTAGCATAACTGGCCTCCACCCCTTGGATAGGCATGAAGAAGGAATGATAGGGCAGTTGACCTGTTGAGACATGGGAGGGAAAGCCTCCAGGGGCGGCGTGGAGAATGTACATAATATGGCAAAATGTGGAGTCTTGTACAACTCCTTTATTTCACTATGATTTCACGAAATCTTCATGTCCTGAAATCACTCCATTTAACTTTGACCTTACAATCAAGGGTAATGAAATCCTGCGAATAAGTGAGCATTCGAGAGATATTTGCATCAAACTTAGGGAGTTGAAGAGTGCTGTTTGATCTTTATTCAACAATTGGGCCAGATTGTTGAATAAGATAGTAGTTTAGTTATATAGATTATAAATACACATAACGTTATAATTTTCAGAGTATTGAAAAAATATCGAGGAGAGGATTATAATGAAACAAAAATTGTTGGTATTTCTTTCATTTTTGGCGTTAACCACAATGTCATTTTCTATTCCCAATGTAGAGGCTGCAAGTTATAACGGGAAGAGTCCAGTTTCTACTGGTTGTCAAAATGATGCCTACACGGCAGTTTCTACGAGTGTAAAGAAGGATAATGGAACCATTGTTGGAACAATTCAGGTAAAATATAGTCCATCCTGTAAGTCTGCTTGGGCGAAAACTACATTTAATTCTGCCTTGCCATCCGGTTATACAGGGAATGCCTTTATTCACCAGTATAATTCCGATCATTCGATTAAGCTCCGATCATATGATTGTAATAGTTCTGGAGGAAATGGAAAAGTACTTTCCGGACAAAAATCATGTTATACCCCCATGGTTGATGATCCAGTGGGAAATTATGCGAAAGCAGAAGGATATCGATCAACAAGCTCGAATCCTTTTGAGGCTTATGGTATTACTGGATACTATTAATAGGGGTCCTGCCGCATACCCATCAAGCTAACAACATAAATTACAAGATACGAGTTGATCATTGTTTTAAAACAAACGAGTAATGAAAAAGTTGACATGACAAAAAAGCCTATTAAAATGCTATTTTTTTGCTAGGCAGCTTGTCTATCCTTCACCGTTTTTTCATATACAACTCCAAGAATATCCAAGACAGTCATCTTCTTATAACGATGACATTTACGACCATTCTTTTTGAGCAACTGATAAAGGCGATGCAGAATGTTCAAAAGTTCTTCTGTGCCAACTGCCATCGCTTGAAACAGTAACGGGAAGTAATCTTTAATCATATAAATTGCTTTGTATTCACTCAATTCCTTCTTTTTCTTTTCAAGAAGTAACTGTCGCATTTGAAACATGGTAGAAGAACAGAGGAGAATGCCAATGAGTTGGCCATATAAATGGCACTCAAGGCGTTCTTTTTTGATTGTTTTGCATTCATCGATTTCAAAGAATGACTTCCATGTTTTAAACAAAATTTCGATTTGCCAACGCAGGGAATAGAGGGAGTGAACATAGTCAGTGGGAACTTCTTCTGGTGATGTATTCGTAATATAGACGTTCATGCCCATCAAGTGCTTACTTTTATCTTTCATGACAATGCCTTTCTTCTTTTCTCGTAGTGCTTGGTTTTTTAGGCGTGTTTGCGTTTGATCGTCGGTTAGTCGATGGATAATAACACGTGCTGGGAGCTTCTGATTTTGTCCAATGTATGCCTTTGATATTTCCAGCGTTTCACCAGGGGTTAGACTAGACATCATTTGTGTCATATCAACTTGGATGTATTCAGTTTGTTTTTTTACCGTACCATTGTTGAAAAATTCTGGATCAGGGTTCTTGATATAAATACGTGTATTTAACTTCAACCGAGAGATAAAATAAGCCTCTTTATCATGAATGGCTTGTAAGTCTCCTAAATCAAAGTAACCAAGGTCACGTAAACATAAATCGCCTTTCTCAACAGTTTCAAGGCAGATGGTGCCGTATGTTTTATCATTGTTCTTTCCAGGTCCCAGTTGTACGTTTAAAAATTGGCCACTTAATAAATCATATTCCAATTGGATTTTCACGCCTGCCGTATTACTACTCCCACCAGAACCTCGATAGTCAGTGGCGAAATGATCAGGCAGTTGAAAAACTGTCGCATCTAAAATACGGATACGATTGAAAGTAGAGATTATGTGTGCAGAAAGCGATTGATTTGAACAGAGTTTTTGTGTGAGAAGAGAAGTAAAGACTTCTCGAAGAAATGCGACAGCTGCTGGATTAAAGCGTTGATTCAGCCCTTCTGGGCTTATTAATACACCCGTCGAAGCCTCTAAACGACTACATAATTGCGTAAGTGATGTACTAGCGACTTCTTGGCTGAGCCAAACGCACAGGGCGATAAGTCCATTTGCTTGATACTTACTAGATCGTTGTACAAAGCCCACCTGTTTGGCAGTTTCTTGTATGACAATTGGAGATAGAAAACGTTGTAATTCTTGTGCAAAAAGTGTCAGTTCACTGGAGATGATAGGATTTATAAAAAAACACCTTCCTTTCTCGTAAACTTCTTACAATAAGAATAGCGTTTTTTCATTCTTGAAGGTATTGTTTAAACTTAGCTTGATGGGCATGGGGTCCTGCCGACAAAACGCGAATACGCTAAGACAATTTTTGGAATAAAAAGCCCTGGATTTTCTACGCTAAGTAGAAGATTCAGGGCTTTGTTTGAAAAGACTTATCTTAATTGTTGAACACTTTTTTTAATATCTTTTTCATCATATTGTTTAACAGTTAGCCAAGGTTCAATTAGCATTTTTAAGTCCTGTTGAAATATGGTAGAATCCGCATTAATTATCCGATTATTCGGTTCGATAATTTACAACGATTGTAAATTTTTATACATATGGCCCCTTAATCCTCGAATCGTTTCCGTGCCCCTAATAAAGTTGTATCGTTTTGAAAAAAGATTGATTGATAGATGGGCTATATTTGCTGTGAAATGTTGACTATGGGGAAAGGTAATAAATATATCTTTAATAGTGTGATTTACAAGGTTGATCCGGAGAAAGCTGTGTTTAATAATAAAACGGTTAAATAACCTGACCCAAAATTCTATTACAATGCGTCTTTCCCTCATACCGTCAATAATAGTGGTAAACATAGTCTAATTGTTTCTGACGGTGTAGATGTTGCAATAGAAGTAAAGCCTGATATAGCTAATTTTCATGAACTCCAAAGAAGATTAGTGCAAGGTATATCAGTAAAAAAATTGCGTCGACGAGTCAATACACTTATTTACGAAAATTCTAAGCCAGAATATATACGCAATCATTCAAAACAGGTCCCTTTTTTTATTTTTAGTATAAAGGCTAAAAGTAATATTGATGACACAATTAGAGAAATCAAGACATATTACGAAGAAAATGACGTTCCTATTTTGAACAAATAGATTGTATAGTGGTATTAAACAAAGGAATTATTATTAATTATAAGTATGAAGAATTATATCCTTGGATCTCTACCTATACTGATGAACAAAAAGCAGGCTGGTTCTTTGAGGAATGAGACGACAACACTCTGCGGGATTTCTTTTGTATTTGGATTTGTCCTATGGAGCTTCAACTGATTTGAATGAAAGTTATTTAAACTACTATTTACTATCTG
Organism: Peribacillus sp. YIM B13481; assembly: GCF_042787985.1. Taxonomy (NCBI): domain Bacteria; kingdom Bacillati; phylum Bacillota; class Bacilli; order Caryophanales; family Bacillaceae; genus Peribacillus; species Peribacillus sp. YIM B13481. The sequence goes on along the minus strand of NZ_JBHZPE010000020.1, from coordinate 40,204 downwards.
GGAATTATAATACAAGGCCGGTATAGAAACTTGAGCATCCAGTTGGGGTGCTTTTTTGTCTGAGTTTTAATGAATTTAAGATGATGATTGAAAAAGAGAGCGGGTGTCAGACACCGATTGATAACTGGAATTTAAAGACTAATAGCTCATTTACAAACTATTCAGTTAAATACATAATTAGGAATATTATGAATAAGGAGGGATTACATGTATAGAAAATCACTAACAGTACTATTAGCTGCGGGTATGGCTCTATCAACTGGTACAGTATTTGCACAAACAAACGGGGCAACAAATGCCCAGTCTGACACAGCTTTTGATAACAAAGTTATCAAAAAAATTAGTGCGGACAATATGTATAATACGATTGCCTATCTATCAGAGCAACCGAGGGCTGCTGGTACAGAAGGGGAGCTCCGTGCAGTCAAATACATAGAAAGTCAGTTTAAGAGTCTTGGTTTTGAAACAAAGGTTCAGCCTTTTCCCATCTATGATACGGTGCAAAATGTAAAAGTGAAAATTGGTGACAGTGATTTAGGAGGAACACCGCGTGCCATTAGCGGCAGTATCAGCGGGAAGGTAACGGCCGAACTTGTTAATGTTGGAAAAGCAAAGCCAGAGGAAGTTGGAGAAAATGTATCTGGGAAAATTGCACTAGTTGAACGTGGGGACATTACCTTTGTTGAAAAGGTTCAGAATGTCCTAAATAAAGGAGCGGTTGGCGTTTTAATGTACAACAACTCACCATCAGGAAATAATTTCGGACAAGTATCAGCGGGGCAAAATATACCTGCTGTAGCCATTACCCAAGCCCAAGGGTTAGAGTTGGTCGAACAGCTTAAAACTAAACCAATCACGTCCACTCTGGAAGTGGGAAAAGCTGAAAGAATCGAAAAGACATCCTACAATGTCATCGCTTCCCTAAAACCAAAAGCCAATAAGGATAATGGTCAAATCGTGACTGTTGGAGCCCATCATGATTCTATCCCGGGCGGCCCTGGTGCAAACGATGATGCTTCGGGTGTATCAGCTGTGCTGGAACTGGCAAGGATCCTGGCCAAAACGCCAATTGACACTGAAATTTGCTTCCTCACGTTCGGATCTGAGGAAAGAGGGCTCGTTGGATCATCCTTCTATGCAGATTCCCTTCCCAAAGAGGATGTAGACCGCATGGTGGCTCACTTCCAAATGGATATGATAGGCGGACGTGATGCTGGCGAGGATAATCCTGCAGGTGGTTTGATTATGTATACCATTGATGGAATGAAAAACCTTGTGACGGACCTGGGTTCCTCAGCAGGGGCCAGAACAATGGATGTTGCGATTCCTTATGGACAGCTGGGCAGGAGTGACCACCAACCATTCCATGAGCTTGGCATTCCATCCGCCTTGTTTATCCATTCCCCTGTAGAGCCTTGGTATCACCAGCCTACAGATACACTGGATAAGATCTCGAAAGAAAAATTACAGCAAGCAGCTGAAATTGTCGGTGCCAGTGTGTATCAAATTGCCCGTCCGGAAACTCCGGCATTAATAAAGTCACGTGTAGCTCCTGTCACGGTAGACTATGATTTTGATGACCGTCCGGTAGATTAAATACTTCATTGTACAGAATTACAAGATTAATAATGGATCTTGGAGAAAATCAGGAGGGCAGCTGTGTAGTTTACAGATGCTCTCTTCTTTTTATCGGCCAGCGCCTCGTGCTTAATTTTTTCACTATAATTAAACACTAATAATCAGGAAAAAGACCATATAAAAAATAAAACGCAAACTTCAATTTTTTGAAAAAGAGCAGCGCCCTATTAAAGTTCACCAAATAAATCGGTGGTTAGGATGCTTCTGATATATTTACGGTATATCCTAATTTTTCTAACCTTGGACCGAATTGCGTACAATAGAAGCTTGCTAAACTAAGTTGTTTGACACATTGTACGAGACCAGTGCTTTTTACCGATTTAGAAGCTCATGGAAATTATTTATAAATACTAATATGCTTATGAAGTGATGAAAATAGGATAAAAATTCAGATGTTATTAACTGAAAATTCTTAATTCAAACTAAAATAAGTGTATAATATTATAAAACAGTTATCTAAGTTTGTGGGTTACTATTTCTTAATAAGTAGGCGATACTCTTAAACATGTATGGAAATTTATTTTTTAGAAAAGAAATATTAGTAGGATGCAGAAAAGGAGAAATTTATTAGTCTAGAAAGGAATTAAGGCAGCTAGTAGACGCTGGTAATGCGGGTTTAGGTATTGCGTTTCCACCAAGTCGTTCATTGTTTATTTTATTGGGATTCGCTCCTCGGAAGGTCAACTTTATGTAGCATTACTTACTGGGGGAGCTTATCAAATTTTATACAGACTATTTTTAAAGATGTGGTTTGTTCAACGCAATAAAATTAAAGCGCTTTCAAAAGAATTTGTTCAGCCCATTAGCCAGTCATTTCGTGTTGTATTCAATTAAACTATGTATTTTAATATATACAAAAATCACTATATATACATACTGGAGGTTTTAGGATGAAAAAGAAAAAAGGATTATCCGGCCTGATGGCTGTGAGTTTACTAACAGTAATTCCGTGGAGTTCTGGACATGCTGAGAAACCTCAATGGACAAATGTGAATACATATGAGGAACAGGACGGAAGCAAGTTTAATAGCGAAAACTATGACTTTGTGAAATTCTCACAAATTGGTTCCAAATTAAAAGAGCTTGAAAAACTTTCAAACCGTGTGAAAGTTGAAGTCCGTGGAACATCAGCTGATGGAAACCCACTCTACGTTGTCACGATTGCTGACCCAACAACGCAAGGGAAGTTTGGAAAAGTGAAGGCACTTAGAAAGCAAATGTTTAAGAATCCAGGCAAAGCTCAAGAATGGGTTGCCAATAATCCTGACTTTAAAGTTCCAATCATGATTAATGGTTCTATTCATGGGACTGAATTTGTCGGAAGCGATGCAATCCTTCAATTAATTGAACGTTTTGCTACCCAAAATGATTCAACAACCAAAGACGTTTTAAAGAATAACATTCTTATTTTCAATGTCGTACAAAACCCAGATGGACGGATTGATGCCACCCGCTTTAATGGCGAAGGAATTGACATAAATCGTGACTTTATCACCCAGTCGCAGCCAGAAACAAAAGAGATGGTTGAGCTCATTAAAGAATGGAATCCCATGGTGTTCCTTGATACTCATGGTTATGTGAAGAATTATCAGCCAAATCTGCAGGGGTTAATTGAGCCTTGTACGCCACCGCATAATCCTAATTACGAGTATGACTTATACGGAAAATGGGCCTATAAACAGGCAGAAGCGATGGAAGCGGAAATAATGAAGGATCATGGGAACTATTCAGGATCCTTGTATCAAAACATGAAAGGTACCTATATTCCGCTGCGCGACGATTCCGCTGGCTGGGATGATTACCCACCAATTTTCACACCAATGTATGCGATGTACCATGGTGCTTACGGTCATACATTAGAAGCTCCAACAAATGATTGGGATGGCGTACGATGGATGTATAATTCGATTATGGGGGCACTGAAATTTGCAACAGCTAACAAGCAATCCATGATTACTGATCAAATTGAAGTTTTTAAAAGAGGAATTAACTTTGACCATCCTTTTCATAAGGAAGGGCTGTTTCCAATAGCCTACATACTTCCACTAGACCCTAAGGATCCGACTGTTACGAATAAGGCAGTAAATCATTTGATCAATAATGATATTGAAGTTGTTCAAGCTGTGAATGCATTTGAATCGGATGGAGTGTCATATCCAAAAGGAACTTATCTCGTTGAGATGGATCAGGCGAAAGCCGGATTAGCAAACACGATGCTCTGGGATGGGGAAGACATCACGAACGATACCCCAGCAATGTACGACATTTCCGCATGGAGTTTACCGGAGCTTTGGGGATTCGAGGCAGTACCCACACAAAATCCTATTAAAGTTAAAGCAACGAAAGTAAACCAGATTACAGGTCAAGGAACGGTTTCAGGAAAAGGACCGTTTCTGATTCCGAACAGCTCTGTCCAATCGGTAAATTTAGTAAATGCATTGCTTAAGCAAGGAATACCTATTGTACGTGATGCACAAGGCAACTTCTTTGCAAAAGCAGTAGCTAATCAGGTATCAGCAGCGGTGAAAGAATCTGGGTTACAAGTTGGAACTGCTGAGGTACCAGTAGATGCAGTGGCTATTACGTCTTTAAAAGTGGCTATATTAAAGGATGGAGGTATGGGTAAACAGAAATCACACGCAGGAACAAAGCTCGCTTTGAAAAGACTAGGTTTTGATGTGACAGAAGTTACGCCAGTCGAAGTGGCTAAAAATAGCCTTTACGGTTTTGATATTTTTGTCTATAGTGGAACGGAAAGTCTCATTTCTACCAACCTATCTCAAGCTAATAAAGAATTTGGATTACAGAGCGACGGGCAACTTAATGCGTTTAAAGAAAATATGACAAGCTTCTTAAATGAAGGAGGCAAATATATAGCTGTAGGTGCTGGTGCATCTAGAGCAACTAAGACACTTGGTCTTACAGACGACATCATTAATGTAGGAGGTTCCAACAGTAATGGTATCGTAAAAGTCGATTATGAGGGAACCGGTTTAACAGCAGGATATGGTGAGGATGATATCGGCTTTGTCTATCGTCCAACATGGTTCACGGGTACGGATAATGATGAAGTCGTCGCGACCCTTGCAGATTCAGATATTTTCTTCGTAGCTGGTCACTGGAAAGATAACATAACCGCCAAGGGCCAAGCCGTAATCGTAAAAGAACAGAATAAAGATGTAACTCTTATTGGGTTAGAAGCAGGTTTCCGCGACCACCCGGATTACTTGTTCCGTCTTCTATCAAATGCAATTTTTGAAAAATAGTAGAAATAGCCAAAGCCAGATTCAGCAATGAATCCGGCTTTGGCTATTTAAAAAATGCTAAACGCCTGCTACTAAGTCTTGAACAATTATCTCAGCAATTGCTATAACGGAAAGGATTGGGCTATATTTCTGATGAGGTTGGAAGTAAATCATGCATCACAATGTTATCAATGGTTCTCCAGACAAATAAGCAAACCCCGCAGGATTTGCTTATTCCGTTATAAAGGAACACTTTCCTTAATAACCATTCTGTTTTGATGGGCATCCATTGAAAAACCACATTGGTAGCTTTATACTTGCATGAAAGAAATATTTGCTTATTCAACTACCGGGGCATACTTTAATAAGCGTAGTGTCTTCGTACTGTGACATTATAAAAAAACAGAAAGTATGCTGAAGTTATCTCGACATCTAAAGCAGCAGTCAGCTTTACAATTTTTAATGCCGTCACATTGGATCTTCCAGAAGCCATTTTCGATGGACCCCCAGAAAGAAAGACAATGAAGCTCTGCAATGGGATACGATTGATCTCGAACAGCTTGTCTCAATAGTTAGTCAAGCCTCTGCAGTGCTTTAATTTCAAATCAATTCTTTAAATCATTGGATGTAAATATTAAGAAACCCGGCTAATCTTCTCATGTGAAGATAGCTGGGTTTTTAAAGTTGGATGTGCAAAATAACATTTAAAATATATGCAAATTATCAGTCGAAAATCACACTAGTTTTCTATCTTCATGTACGAGCGACTTCTTGGCTGAGCCAAACGCAATTAGTGATAGTTCATCTGCTTATATTTACTAGATCGCTATACAAAACCAACTTGTTTGGTGATTTCTTGTAGGACTATTGGAGATAAAAAGCGTTGTAATTCTTGTGCGAAAAGTGTTAGTTCACTAGAGATGATAGGATTCATAAAAACACCATCCTATCTCGTAAACTTCTTTCGATAAGCATAGCGTTTTTTCATTTTTGAAGGTATCGTTTTAACTTAGCTTGATGGGCATGTGACGCTACACCTATCAAGTTTATCTTAGGTGATGTTTCACCATTTTTTTATATAAAGTAGATCGGTGTATGCCGAGAATTTTAGCTGCCTTCGATTTGTTTCCGTCTACTTTCTGTAAGATGTTTGAAATAAGTTCACGTTCACGTTCTTCGTTCGCCACTTTTTCATTAACCAGCAAATTAGAGGTTGTTGAACTATTTCCTTGGTGAGGAGAACCTAATTGCTGATCTAATTCTAGATCAGTAGTTATAAGAGGATTAATAGTATGAGTTGAAATCTGGCCTGTTTTTTCACTAGGATTTTTACTATTTTTATTTTTAGTCCTCATAAGATAGTCTGTAAGATGTGGTGGCAGATCTTCGAGTTGAATTCGTGCTTGATCTGAAATAACCACTAAGCTTTCTAAAAGGTTTGCCATTTCCCGAACATTTCCGGGCCAATCATATTGAATGAAGCTTTCCAAGACTTCTCGACTTAATTTAACGGGGGGGATTTGGTGTTTATTGTAAGAATCCTCTAATAATTTAGATACTAAAATAGGAATATCTGTTTTTCTATTTTTGAGGGGAGGGATGTGCAAACGAATGATGTTTAGACGATAGAATAAATCTTTACGAAAGGTTCCCTTTTCAACCAACTGCTCTAATGGCTGGTTCGTTGCGGCAATAATGCGTACGTTCACATGTATTTCATTAATGCCCCCAATCCTTTCAAATTTTTGTTCCTGCAAGATACGGAGCAGTTTAGCTTGTAGGTGTAGGGACATGTCTCCAATTTCATCCAAAAAAAGCGTCCCATTATGAGCCAATTCAAATTTTCCTGGTTTTCCTCCCTTGCTTGCTCCTGTAAAAGCCCCGTGGTTGTACCCAAAAAGCTCAGATTCAAGCAACTCATCAGGAATAGCCGCACAATTAATGGATATTAATGGACCATTTTTTACTGGACTTAAATTATGAATAGCTTTGGTAAACAACTCTTTTCCAACACCGCTTTCACCGATAATTAAAACCGTAGCCATTGTCTTTGCTGCTCGACGGGCTATTTTTTTAACTTCACCTATAGAGCTACTTTCACCGATGATTTTATCAAATGTAATCGTTTCTTCATCTTTCTTGGGATATTCAAGTGTAATGTGTTTATGGCTCGATTTATCCTTAAGGGTCTGCATCCTATCAAAGACTTTAGAGAGCTCTGAAACTCCTTCGAAAACAAGCATCCCTATTGCACCAATCACTTTATCATTTCTCCATATCGGAATTACGCTAGCAATCATTTCTTGCCCCTGCAAAATAACCGCATTATTGCGTTCAGGAATACCCGTTTCAAGAACAACTGGCAACCGGGTATTGTCAATTACTTCAGTACAATGCTTACCTATAACTTCTTCCTTTCTCATTTGTACGAAACGGCTGTAGGAATTATTAAAAAGTTGGATTACGCCGTTTTGATCCACTACTGTTATACCTTCATAGGCTGTATCAAAACAAAGATCGTACATTTTTACTATTTGATCTAATGATTGTACTTCTTCGCTCAATACAAAGAATTGGTTTAGCAAACTTCTCGTTGAAGGGAAACGACCAATAAGACGTCCATTTCTATCTAATACTGGAATACGCGTTCCAAACTGAAAGGAAAGTTCGTTTATAGGATCATCAGCATAGCAAGCAGGGAACTTCTTAATCATGATATTTTGAATTTCTTGTTCTAAAGGTATGCCATCCAAAAATGCTCTCATTATTATTGAGAAAGTGACAATCCCCTTTACTATACAATCTTCGTTAACCACTGCAATGTTATCTATTTCGTATTTCGACATGATATTAGCAGCTTTATAAATAGAGTCGTGAATTTGTAATAAATATGACTCTTCTTCCATCCAATCTTCAACGATACCGTCCTTAAAAATATTATAGGAGACGCCTTTATTATTTAAAACATTCATCAAGAATCACCTATCTTATATATAATTTTAAATTGATATTAATTTTGAATAATTTTAATATTCAAAATAATACTAAAGGAAATTGTTGTCATTTGTCAACGAAGTTGTTCTTGTTTATCTACATAATTATCAATAGAGTGTTGCTTTTTGGAAACAGATATTTAAGAAACGGATGGGCACTTACAGTAAATTTGGCATAATAACGAGTTGGCACAACACTTGCATTAGTTTATAACTGAAAGTCAATTTTTTATAGGGGGTGCAGTATGAATTTTATCGGAGAATTACGTACGCCTAATATTGTATATTACGGAGACCAAAGCCTTTCTAAACTAGGCAAAGTGGCAAATGATTTAGGTTCCAAAGCATTGTTAATCAGTGACAAGCCTATGAAGGATTTAGGTTATGTGGCTAGGGTTATTAGATATCTTCAAGGTGGGGGTGTTCACTCGATTACATATTTGGGAGTGGATTCAGAAACAAAAGATACTCATGTTGAAGAGGCTTTAACTCTTTTTAAAGAGAATGAATGTGATTTAATTGTTGGTCTAGGCGGAGGAAGTTGTATTGATGCTGCTAAGGCGGTAGCTCTATTGGCTAGAAATAAAAGCGCTTTAATTGAATATATGGGTGTGGAAAATGAGATTATAAATGATCCCGTTTCAGTAATAGCTATTCCGACAACAGCTGGAACAGGATCTGAGGTGACTGATGCCTTAGTTGTGACTGATACAATTTTAGATTTAAAAATGATGATTAAACAACCTAAAATAATGCCACAGGTAGCTATTGTTGATCCAAGTCTGACGCTTTCATCACCAAAAATGTTAACAGTTGCCACAGGGATTGATGCATTATGCCACGCTTTAGAGGCTTATATCTCACGTAAGTCTCATCCTTTAACTAATACACTAGCTTTATCATCTATCAAATTAATTATAGATAACATTCAACGTGTTTATGAAGATGGAAATGATTTAGAAGCAAGAACACAGATGGCTTTAGCTTCAATGCAAGCAGGCATTGCTTTTTCTAATTCATCCGTATGCCTTGTTCATGGGATGTCTCGGCCAATTGGTGCCTTGTATAAAGTACCACATGGGATTTCGAATGCAATGCTTCTATCAGCTGTGTTGGAATTTAGTGAAGGCAGCTGCGTTGAAAAACTAGCTCAAGTAGGTCGGACAATTATGGAAGGCATGGAACAGCAAAGTGATGTGGACGTGGCAAAAGAAACCGTATTATTTATTAAAAAACTATGTGTTGATTTAAATATTCCTAATCTTAAAGCGTGGGGAATTAATGAAGAAGATTTTGAACAATCTTTAGAGAAAATGGCAACTGACGCATTAGCAAGCGGAAGTCCAGGGAATCACCCCCGAGTGCCTAGCAAAGAGGAAATTATTGATCTATATCGAGTCTCCTTTACTTATGACTATTCAACTATGAACCTACTCAAAAAATAATATTGAATTTGGAAAGGGGGGATTGGTTAATATGGCAATTAGTTTTTTAGGTTTAATAGCTGGCCTTGGACTACTCATGTATATGACCATTAAAGGGATAAACATCATTATTGCAGCTGTGTTGTGTTCTGTTGTTGTAAGTATCACAGGCAAGCTCAATCTAATGGAAGCGTTAACAACAGACTACATGGGGGGCTTCACTGGTTTCTTTGCCTCCTGGTTTTTAACATTTTTACTAGGTGCAATTTTTGGGAAAATCATGGAGGATACAAAATCTGCAAATTCAATTGCAGATTGGGTTCAGCGTAGATTCGGAGCTAAGCGTGCAGTATTTGCTGTTGTAACCGCGTGTGCGCTTATGACGTATGGCGGTGTAAGCGTATTCATCGTTGCCTTTTCCGTTTACCCTATTGCAGTTTCTTTGTTTAAAAGTGCTAATTTACCCCATCGTTTTATACCTGGTGCACTTGTCTTTGGATCCATTTCTTTCACTATGACATCGCCAGGATCACCAGAAATACAAAATTTAATTCCTACTGAACATTTTGGTACGACTCCAACTGCTGGAGGTTGGGTGGGTGTGGTTATTGCTCTATTAATTATGGTTGGAGGTGGAATTCTCTTAGGAAGGATGGTTCAAAAAGCTGTAGATAGAGGAGAAACTTTTTCTATGGACCACATTGCTGAAAGTGCATCGAATGAGGTTGCTGCAACTCGGCTGGAAACAGAGGATGACCCGAATCAAGGAGTATCTAAAAAGGACTTGCCTAATATAATTATTTCGATCATTCCTTTGATCTCTGTAGTAGCAGTCTTAAATATTGTTGCCAAGTATATCCCTACGGATCAAGCGGTATTGGTTGCTTTATTTGCGGGAATTGTTGTGGGATGGGCGCTTATGTATAAAAATGCTATTGGCACTCATAGGAAAGCCCTTACTATAGGGGCAGAAAATGCACTTAATGCCATTGCTAATACATGTGCTGTGGTAGGATTTGGTGCAGTTGCAGCAAAAGTACCAGCATTTACTGCTATTGTGGATACGCTTACTAATATGCCTGGGCTAAAATATGCGGGTCTTGCTATGGCTGTTACGACTATAGCCGCTATAACAGGTTCAGCCTCTGGCGGTTTAGGAATCGCCTTACCTATACTTGCACCCATTTATCAAGCACAAGGTTTAGATCCAGGAGCTATGCATCGAATTTCATCCATTGCTTCCGGTGGCCTAGATTCTTTACCACATAACGGATACGTCGTTACTACTATCAGAGCGGTATGTAAAGAGACACATCAACGAGCATATAAGCCAGTATTTGTTCTCAGTGTGGTCGTACCTACAGCAGCTTTAGCTTTAGCAGTTATCTTATATATGATTTTTTACTAGATGATACCTGAAGGAGGGAAAGAGAGATGAGTTTAAAACATAGGATAGGATTTATCGGATTAGGAAATATGGGTTTACCTATGGCAGAGAATTTGATTAGTCATGAAAATATAGTATACGGTTTTGACATTAATCCAACAGCTATTGTCAAATTTCAAGAAATTGGTGGACATGTATGTCAAAGTATTAAAGAAGTACTCCAATATGCAGATGTGATATTTATTAGTTTGCCTTCACCAGCTATTGTTGAGATGACGTTTTTCGAAGAAGGTATTATTAAGTATGGTACTGAAAATTTAATGATTATTGATACAAGTACAGTAACACCCGAATTAAACCGTAAAGTTTTTACTGCTTGCCAGAAAAATAACTTAAGATACTTAGGTTCTCCGATAAGTGGCGGTGTTATTGGTGCCGTTAATGCAACCCTAACATTTATGGTTGGCGGACCTAAAGTTTACTTTGATGAAGTACATCCACTGCTAAATATTTTAGGAAAAAATCTGTTTCATGTTGGAGAAAATCCAGATAGTGGCACTGTGATTAAGTTAATCAATAATTTGATGATCGGCTTCTATACCCAAGCAGTTGGGGAAGCGCTAACTCTTGGTGAAAATATGGGCTTAGATCACGAGCGTATGTTTGAAATCCTAAATGTAAGTTATGGCCAAAGCAGAATATATGAAAGAAATTATAAGGAGTATATCGCCGAAAATAACTTTGAACCTGGCTTTACAACAAATCTGTTGTTAAAAGATTTAAAAATAGCTAAGCAAATGGCTGAGGAATGTGAAATTAAGCTGCCAATTGGAGACCACTTGGTAGATTGGTATACGCAGGCAGCGAATGAAGGTTATGGAGAGAATGATATGTCTGCTGTTTACCTAATGACTAAGAAGCTAGCCAAAAAAGCAATACAAAAAAAATAATAATAAATTAGGAGGAATAAATAATATGACCATGATTAAAAGTGAATTTAATACCAAAACATTAACTCATTTTATTGGTGGAGTAATGAAACCTGGCAGAAGTGAACGCTTTGGAAAGGTATATAATCCTTCAACGGGTGAAGTAACGGCTTTTTGTCCATATGCTTCTGAAGAGGAAGTAAATGAAACAATTGAAGTGGCACATTCGGCTTTTGCAGCTTGGAAAAATACGTCTGTAACAAAAAGAGTGGAAGTTATTCATCGCTTTAGAAGCCTTCTAATAGAGGAAACAGAACGACTGGCAAATATAATAGGTCTTGAAAGCGGCAAAACAATTTCTGATGCAAAAGGTGAAATTAGTAGAGGAATTGAATCGGTTGATTTGGCGATAAATGCTCCACATATGTTAAAAGGTGAATACTCTGTCAATGTTGGTGGAAATATCAACTCTTTTTCAATGAAACAACCTCTAGGTGTAGTTGCAGCGATTTCTCCATTCAATTTTCCAGTAATGGTACCGCTCGCAATGACTTCTATGGCAGTAGCTTGTGGAAATGCGGTAATTTTAAAACCCTCTGAACGTGTTCCGAACTCAGCTTTATTTATCTCGGATCTATGGAAAAAAGCGGGCCTACCAGATGGGATTTGGAGTATCGTTAACGGTGACAAAGAGGCAGTTGATGCATTACTTAAAAATCCAAAAGTATGTGCCATATCTTTTGTAGGTTCTACAAGGGTAGCTGAATATGTTTATCACGAAGGAAGCCGAAATAATAAAAGAGTAGCTTCTTTTGGTGGAGGAAAGAATCATATGATTATTATGCCGGATGCTGATTTAGATCAAGTTGTTACTGCCTTCCTAGGTGCAGCATTTGGTTCTGCATCCCAACGCTGTATGGCGATTTCAGCAGCTGTTCCGGTTGGTAAAGCTACAGCTGATGCATTTGTAGCAAAATTAAAAACTCGTGTACTAGAATTAAAAGTAGGGGCATATAATGACAATAATGCAGACTTCGGAGCTGTAATTACACAAGAATCAAAGGATTCTGTTATCAAGTATATTAATGAAAGTCTTGAAGAAGGCGCACAATTATATGTGGATGGCCGGAATCCTAAAATATGTGAAACGGAAAAAGGTTTTTATTTAGGACCAACGATTTTAGATCATGTTACTCCTGACATGAAAATTTATTGTGATGAGGTGTTCGGACCGGCACGTATTGTGGTACGCGTAAATAGCTTAGACGAAGCAATTGAATTAATTAATAATCACGAATATGGTAATGGTGTTACGATTTTCACAGAAAATGGGTCTGCTGCAAGGAAGTTCTCAGAACAAATTGAAGTGGGAATGGTCGGTGTGAACGTACCGATTCCGATACCAGTCGGATACTACAACTTTGGAGGGTGGAAGCGTTCGAAATTCGGGGAAGGCCACATGTTTGGTCCAGACACCGTTCGCTTTTTCACAAAAACCAAAACGATTTCAGAAAGATGGCCTGAATCCAAAGACAACGAAAATAAAGCGGAATTTTCATTTCCAAGTAATCAATAACTAAATGATTTCATTACATTGAGATATGTCGAATTTTCATTGGGAAATGTAATTAACAAATGAAATATATTGAAATAAGCGCAAAACGCTTGGATGATTTTATGATTCCAAGCGTTTTTTTGCTTGAGGGGCTCTATTTTTTTTCAAACCTGATATTTAACGGTCTACAGGAATGCTAAAGGGGTAAGATAGTTCCTTAAGGAATGGTACAATGAAGGAAAATTAACGAGGTGCAAAAATGCTTTTAAACGACTTTATGAATGAGAATTTCCCGAACTTAGAACTTAGACCACCCTTGTTTTATAGTTGGAAAATTGGTATCCGTTTTGAATTAGGTGTGGACTATGATAGAGATAATGATTATGAAAATAGCCCATATCTACAAGGAGTATATAAAAGGGCTATCACTTTATTTAAGTCCTTGCATTCTCATAACGATGATATTTATATCGTAGTTGACGTAAACGATTATGCAGATGGTTATAAACATAAATCAAAAACTTTTTCTCGTTATATTAAAGAGAAATCGGTCTTATATGGGTTAAACCAAGAAACAATTCCTTATATTTTTCCTGACGATGATGATGAAGGAACATATAAAACACATAGATTTACTTTAAAATGTAAAACGTCTGACTTCAAATACATTCCTATGTTAAAAGCAATCTGCAATAATGATATGGGTATAAGACCAAGTATTTTTAATAGAGTCTATTTTATCAACATCAACAGGAAAACTATATTTCACGTTTATGATGACAGGGGTTGTGATTTATTGGCGACCTCTCCCGAAACAATAAGAGATGTTTATGACAAATACAACGATTGGATATTAGATTACGACAGAAATGAAATAGACGAGACATTCAAATAAAGGATGTCTCCTTGTTGAACGAAAAAAGACCTCTTGATAAGATGAATGTGTCCTAAGCAGGCAGCTAAAAAGGACAAAAACATCTATTTGGAGGTCTCACAAAGAATTATAACCAAAATCATAAAATCTCTCAAATTACTTCTGAAACCTTAATTGTGGAAGTAGATATCGCTAAGCACAATCATGTAGCGAGGGCACAGGATTTTAGAGGATTGGAACTGGGTAAAACGTGTTTCTTTGAAAACTAGAGCAATAGTGAGATTGTGTTTAGTTTATTGAGGGAGTTTAGTTGAAGAAGAACTGAATAAATAAAAACAGCCAGGTTATGGCTGTTTTTCTATAAAAAATCCAAATGCTTTCAATAAAAACGGAAAATTCAATCACCCAATCAGATTTATGGGATAATTTGATTAATTCCAGTTTTTCTCTATAAATTGAACTGCAGGTTGTAAATTTGTTTTGTTAGCAATTGAAATGACAGCGGGAACTACAGACGGGTCCGTTTTGGAGAAATTAGGGATCCTTGGATTTAACCGAAAAAAACGATTTCCTAGAAGCTGAGAACTGACCATGGATTCATAGTAACCGGATCCACTAGCGACAATCTGAAGAAATGGCAGTAAGGGTTCATTGGGAGATCGGTCCAAAAGGACTCCCCAATTTGGGGGAAGGTTCTTCATATTTTCGGGGCGTATGTTATCTGCACTCACCATCCCCCACCCCTTTGTATCTCTTCTTAATTGAGTCGGCTCTTCACCTGTTCCAATGGATAATACCGCAATTTGATCCAACGGCTGTTTGGCTTTCCCCACTGCAAACGCGATACTGGCTGTACTAGGGTTAGTTGTTACTGTATACCCATCCACGTAGTTTTGATAGGCCCGTTGTGTCGCGGGAGCACCACTGCTCCGTAGTATTACATCACTCGCTTTCTCATTTAAATAGGGAGAGTCAGGAAAGTTGTGGAATAACACAGGAGTCCAACGATTCAGCTCCGGTGAGAATAAATGAAATGCAGGGACAACAATTCGTCTTTTTAAGTCTTTGAGGAGAAGATCTGGTGGAAAAAATGTTTGCACCGCTTTAACGAAACCAGAATAGGGTAATTGTTGGTTGAAAACAGGTCCACCTGGTCGGGAAACGCTGAATGCCGGCAGGATTTTATCCTTAAAAAACTGGAGTGTCTCCTTGGGCGATCTTCCACTTGCTAACGCAAGGGCAGTGAATGAACCGATTGAATTTCCTGAAAAAACATTGGTTCGCCTAATTAATTTTGGGTTTTGCTGAGCCAGTCTGTTCAAAAGTTGTAAACTTAAAGCACCTAAGGTACCGCCTCCATCAAAGGACATAATCCGATATTTTGTCAAAGCAGATTTCTCCTTTCTAATCTGATCACAAGTATCATTAAGTATATGTTTATTTTTTGTCTGTAGTATGGGTAATGAATACCTCTTTGACCTGAAATCCTTCAGGAGCCGGATTATGTAGCTAAACATCCAAGGAAAGACTCCATCAAGTATATAAAAAAATATTACGACGAGGGAAGAGGAGACTACGTTTGAGTGGCATTACGGGCCAACCAAACGGGAATTTATTATGCACGTACTTTGTTTATAATGAGTGATGAAAAAATCAGAAAGTACAACCCAAAAAAAGCTTGAAAGAAAATAAAAAAGCAATAGCGGTGGGCTACGGCCTACTAGCATGCAAAATTTTAGCGGGGTGACAATCCCGATCTCCAACGAGGGCGACGGCTGCCTGTTCCGTCCTCAAACAGGTTATTTTGCAGCCTTGTGCACAATAGGTTATTGATTATTTTTATTATATATCGTGCGATCCTTCAAGATGGAGGCCGCTTTTTCCAAAAACAGGATTGTGAAGAATTACACTTAAAATACCATGAAAATTAAACACTACTAATCAGGAAAAAGACCATATTAAATAAAGCGCAAACTTCATTTTTTTGAAAAAGAGAGCAGCGCCCTATTAAAGTTCTCCAAATAAATCGGTGGTTAGGATGCTTCTGATATATTTACGAAGGGGGCTAGGGTGGGACAACAAAACTTGCAGCTTGGAGATTTTTATTAAAAAGTTAGAGAAAAGGCGACTTAATTGTCGTTTTTATTTTGCACTCAGAATAAAGGTTTTGAATTACATATTCTCTTATTCAACGTAGCATCGTTCTAGTGAAATACATAAGTAATTTTAAAAAAAACTACTCGGTATGAGCGTCAAAAAGAACAATCATCAAAGATTCTTGGAGACAAATTTATCAGTTACTAAAGTGAAGTTTACTTCTTGATTATTTTAGGAATAACCTCGATAGAATATATATTTTAATCTAATACAAAAGTATACAAGGTGACCTAATATAAATGTTTCAAAATGATTTGATTGTGATTCGAATTGTATACGGAATGAATAAAAGGAGGTATGGTGACCGAATAAATCAATAAGTGGATTTAGGAGGGAATTGGATGACATACTTGGAACAATTCGTACGTAATCGGAGAAGAAGAGAAAAGACCGAGGTATTAACCGCACGCATTCCAGAAAGCTTGTACGGTGATTTCAAAGGTTACTGTGACGAACTGAATTTATCTATCGGTGAAGCGATTTGTCTGCTGATAGAACGTGAAATGACAGGGTATCTGGAGAATTAGCAATCACGGACAAATACAAAATGAATGATGATGTAGTCAATGTGAATACAAAGGTAGTCAATAAGGTTGCAAAAGATGTAATTCAAATACAAATAGATTCGTAACGACACAATGGCAAGTAGACGCACAGCTTCCATGTCCTTATTGTGGTCAGTGGGTGGAAGCGACTAACTTTTCCAGACATGCCAAGCGACACTTAACAACCACACAGGATATCTTCACGAATGCGAAAAAAGCTGAAATATGAACTAAATAAGACGTAATTTTGGATTAACAATAGTTTAAGAAGAAAGGTATGTTCATTGCTATGAATTAGTTTTCATAGTTGTACCTGTAAATATGTAATCTGTCGTAATTTACCTTAATGCAAGTGGAAACCTACTTGGTCTCGAGTGTTAAATTTAAGAATGTTTATTGAGAAACATATTTTCAATTATCTGATTATTCAATATATTAACCATTGCCAATTTGTAGCCTATAGTATAAAATTCTATGAAACTCTTTCTTTTCGCAATTAGTTTCATAGACTTTTTTTAAGGGGGATGGACTTTGAATTGGAAAAAGAAAATTAGCATGCCATTATTATCTGCTGGACTTGCATTTAGTGCGTTTACACCCGGAGTTATAGGTCATGTGAATTTATCTCAAGAAGTTAAGGCTTCTGAAAAAGAGGGAGCACCAATTGATTTAGGGATTGCAAATGATGACCGGCTAATTGAGATGTTAAAGAAAAATGGAACGATTCCAAAAGATGCGACGGCCACAGAAGCAGATAAGGCATTACAAAAGTATTTACATAAGCTAGCGACGGCCTCTGAAACTAATAAAAAAGAAAATTCTTTTGAAAAGAAGCAGGCCGCACTAAAAGAACAAGTTAAAGCAAAAATGGATAGTAACGGTCTAAATGTGGGAAAAGGAAACAAGTCAGGGCAAGCAAAGCAAAATACTGTTTCCTCTGTCAAAAAAGAAGATTGGGATGGTACGGAAAGGAAAGACGAGGTCCTCGTTCTATTAATTGATTTTCCTAATCTTCCACACGGACAATTAACTTCCGATGAAACAGACATGTATTATAGCGGACCCGATGCATACTCCAACCAACATTATCAGGATATGATTTTCGGTGAAAATGGCTATGTCGGTCCGGATGGTAAAAAAAAGATCTCCATGAAACAGTATTACGAGCAACAGTCCGGCGGCAGTTATACGGTGGATGGTAAGGTTGCCGGCTGGTATACAGCCAAACATCCAGCTGCTTATTACGGCGCTCATGATGAAAATGCCGGTAATGATAAAAATCCAAGAGCACTTATTCGGGAAGCCCTTGCTGATGCGGCTAAAGATCCTTCAATTGATTTGAATCAATATGACAAAGAAGATCAGTTTGATTTGGACGGTGACGGCAATATGCGCGAACCAGATGGAATCATTGACCATGTCATGGTCATTCACTCTGGTGTCGGGGAAGAAGCAGGCGGCGGTAAAATTGGTGAAGAGGCAATTTGGTCTCACAGCTGGGATCTAGGCGGTCTCTACCCAATTCCCGAAACAAAAGCGGATGTAAACTATTTTGGTGTCGATAATTTGTTAGGACTAGCCTATACCATTGAACCAGAAGATGGAGCTGCGGGCGTATTTGCTCATGAATTCGGTCACGATTTAGGCTTGCCGGATGAGTATGACACTCTTTACAGCGGTTTAGGTGAACCAGTCAGCTACTGGTCACTCATGTCAAGTGGAAGCTGGACAGGGAAAATTCCAGGTACGGAACCATCTGGCTTCAGTCCATATGATAAAGAGTTTTTACAGCAAATGATGACAACAAATGACTTTATGCCAAACTGGCAGTCAGGAAGTCAAATAAACGTAAATGATGTTACTTCTAAAGGAACAGAGTACTTGCTTGATGAAGCAAGTACAAAAGGCACAAATGATGATGTTGTTAAAGTAAATCTTCCTGAAAAGGAGATATTAGTTAATACGCCTGCAAGTGGGAAGTCAGAGTACTTCAGTGGGAGTGGAAATAATCTAAGTAACAAAATGAACACGACTATTGACTTATCCAATGCTACTTCTGCTCAACTTACATTTAAAACCTGGTACTCTATCGAACAAGATTATGATTATGCTACTGTTCGTGTCAATGGTCAAACGGTTCATGGTAACATCACAACGAATGATGATCCTCAAGGGTCAAATCCAGGCAATGGTATTACAGGAGATTCCGGAAACAAATGGGTAGATGCAACATTTGATTTATCTCAATTTGCTGGCCAAAAAGTCCAATTAAGCTTCAATTATGTCACTGATGGCGGATTGGCAATGGCAGGTTTCTATGTTGATGATATCAAGGTAAGTGCGGGGGGCAGCACAATTCTGTCCGATGATGCGGAAGGAACTTCACCATTTACTTTTGTAGGTTTCTCCAAATCTGATGGCAAAAAACATGCAAGTCAGTATTACCTTCTCGAATGGAGATCCCATAACGGTTCTGATTCAGGTTTAGCCAATGTGAACCGTAAAGGAACCATGTTATCTTATGATCAAGGTTTAGTAGTTTGGTATGTTGATAACTCCTACGATAACAACTGGACAGGTCCAGACTATCACCCTGGTGACGGTTTCTTAGGTGTTGTCGACGCCGACCAGCACAATAATATCTGGCATTATAAGGACTGGAAGGATCCAAACGGTGTATATGATGTTAATAAAGTCCTTGGCTCAAACAGCTATCAAATGCATGATGCAGCATTTAGCTTAAACAAAGGTAGTAAAGTGACCATTGGTGATTCATCTTTCTACGTGAAAGATAACTTTACTCAAAGCAATGCCATGTTTGATGATAATCAGAATTACAGCAATACCCAAGCTCCTGACGTTGGCCGTAATATTCCAAAATTCGGACTAAAGGTTCGCGTAGTTGGCCAAAGTGCTGACGGTACTGTAGGTAAAATTTTACTTTATAAATAATAAGGTGGTTCTCTTATTTAAAGTGTATCCCTTGTAAAGGATATTTAAAAAAAAGCTAGAAAGCATTGAACAGATGATCCCTGTATTGTGAAGTGAACCCAAAAAGTTAGACAAAGTATTTTAAGCAGCTACTAAGGATTGGATCTTGTATTTTACAGGACTCAATCCTTTTAGTTTTGCTTACTTCATACTTCTGAGCTACATTTTTAAAAGGTTCATGACCCTCAATAAAAAAATGAACGGCAGCTAGCTTAGTTTCTAACGAATATTTTGTCATAAAAAAACTGCACCTCCAATTGTTAATTTTGACTAACAATTGGGGTGCAGTTCATACTGAGGGGCTCTGTTTTTTTCAAAGCCTATAATTAATGTTCTACAGGAATGCTAAAGTTAAATAGACATATAGAATATAGTGATTAAAAGAGTCATTATTATATTTTATTAATAATGAAAAGGTGGTCAGGCAAATGATGATTTTTGTATCATTTCTTATAGCTATTGTGATTGGAGTCATTATATTGTTAGTTACGTGGTGGTTTAAAAAAATAAACCTTCCCCTATTTGTACGAATTGTACCAGGAGTCTTAACAGTTATAGCTGCTATTATTCTATTTTACATTGGTCTCGTAAACATGAAGGGGCGGCTTATGGGATTCTCTCTGTCTTTTTAATTTGTTTTGCAATTTTATCTTTCATTATGGCAAAAAAGCCATCAAAGGCACGATAAAATTTTTCAACAGAAGAAACCCAAACATTTTGAAAAAAGTTTGGTCAAAATGCTTGGGTTGTTTGTTGCTAGTGAATAATTTTTTATAAAAAAGTTTGTTCAAATAAATGCAAATAACCTTGATAAAAGAACAAAAAGAAAGTGCGCGTTTTGAAAAAGATTGATCAAAACTTGCTCTTAAAATATTCTAACAAACTATTTTTGTATAAATAAGTTTAATCAAGTCGTGACTTTATTTTATATTCAAAATGGGTAATATTACAAAACTAACCTGTGTCATTCAAACTTAAACATCTTCTTTAATAGTAGGAAAACCTAATGGTCTTATATATTCCCATATATGAGTGCATTTCGTTAAAGTATTTCCTATTTCCCCATTAAAAAGCCTAATTTCTCAATTTATTGTAGAGAAATTAGGCTTTTTTTCACTACTCCATTAAAGCGCCTTATAGTTTAATGACTTGATTTACTGATTATATTTTCAATCATTCACTTTGAACTACATAGATATAGTTTTTGTTGCAACTGTTTGTTGAAATGCCTGATCATGCTCAACAATAACCATTGTGGGATTAAATTGTTGAATAAGCTCTTCAATCTGCATACGCGAATAAATATCAATAAAATTTAATGGTTCATCCCATATATATAAATGAGCTTTTTCACATAAACTTTTAGCGATAAGCAGCTTTTTCTTTTGTCCACCAGAATAATGAGATATATCTTTCTCAAATTGAATTCGGTCAAAATCCATCTTACGTAGGATAGATTTAAATAACGTCTCATCAGTCTCATGCTCTTCAATAAAATTTGATAACGATCCTTTCAAATGTGAAGTATCTTGTTGGACATAGGAAATGATGAGTCCTGAGCCTAAATTAACTGAGCCTGTATGCTGTATCGGATGTCCTAGAATTAGTTTTAGGATACTACTTTTCCCACTTCCATTCTTTCCATCAAGTACAATTCGGTCACCTTGTTCAACTATAAAGCTAATTGGCTCATTCACTATTTGGTCATCATACTTAACAGACACATCAGCCAAAACAACCAATTCATTTGACTGGAATTTCAATTGTTCTAATTTTAACGAATCAGTTTTCTCTACATTTTTTAGTAATTTTGACTTTTCTTCAATAACTTTTTGTTTCCTTGATTCAAGGTTCTTCGATCTCTTCATCATCTTGGCCGCTTTATGCCCTACAAAACCTTTGTCCAACTTGGAACCAGAATTCCTTGTCCCGTTTTTAGTGGCTTCCACTTGATGAGACCAACCTTCTGAACGCTTTGAAGACTGTTTTAATCTCCCTATGTCTTTTTGTAGACGCTCATTTGTTGCTTCTTCGTGTTCCTGCTGTCTATCAAAATTTAACTTCCAAGAAGAATAGTTACCACTTTGGACTTCAATGTTTGCTCTATTTATAGATAAGATATGGTCAACGCATCCGTCTAAAAAGATTCTGTCATGTGAAATTAAAATAAATCCTTTTTTCTTCCTTAGATAATCAGAGACCATCTTTCGTGCATCAGTATCTAGATGATTTGTTGGCTCATCAATTAATAGAAATTGACCCTCATTCAAAAACAGTGCAGCAAGCAACACCTTTGTTTGTTCTCCATTTGATAATGTTTTAAATGGTCGGTACATGACCTCGGCATCAACATTTAAATAGGATATTTCACGAAGAAATTCCCAATCTTCTGCTTGGGGACAAATTTCTTCAAGGATTTCATGAGTAAACTTGTTCTTATCTGAAACTGGGTAAGGGAAATAATTAAATTCTACCGAAGAAGTGATTTTCCCACTATACTCATAATTCCCTAATAATAAATTAAAGAATGTCGTTTTTCCTCGTCCGTTTCTACCGATAAATCCTAGTTTCCAATCCGTATCCATTTGAAAGTTTACACCTTCAAAAATATTATCAAAGCTACCTGGATATGAAAAAGTTAAGTCTTGAACTTTTATCATTGACATAATAATTCCTCCTTTATATATCGACACTTTTCATATAAAGTCGGAATATCCATCAATTTATTAATTCCTCCATATAAGTATGATGGATACTAACGACTTATATAGAGCATTACATGTGTAACAATAGTGTCTGAATTACTCATTTTTCTCTCTCCTTTGTTTGTTGGGTTAAAGTTACGGATTAATAAATATCGACTTATCTATAAGAGAATAAAAAAAACCTCCCAATTTATAATTGGAAGGATTAGTCTTTCACTCATACTAAATAAGTCCTTATTAATCATTGGAATCATGATAAATAAAGTATGAACTGATTTATAAAAATGGATAGACCAACCCTATTTTTTTAGTTTGAATATTAATTTCAAATTAAAATATAGATTAGTTAATCATTATTCAACCATCAGTCCTCTCATAATTCTATTTTAAAAATAACATTCTTTTTTACGGTATGCAATATCTGAATCATCTTCACCTAATCCTATATCCAAACTAAAATAATTCTTTATCATAAACTAATTGATCACCATTCCATTTTAATACATCTACTAAAGAACACTCAGCAAGATACCATCGCCAAACTGCTAAACCTTCTTTTTGATTTCCATTCAAAATGTCAATTTCATGATAAGGAACTTCTGCAATATTTTTGAATGAGTTATCATTCCACTGGAAAATTTTAAGTTTACTTCCTAATGCTGCGCCAATTGTAACACCAAATAGATATTCTTTTGTACCATCACCAGTAATATCAGCTAATCCAGAAAAATCCAAATCTACTCCTTTAATTTTTGTTTCCCATATTTTTTCCCACTTATTATTAACCTTCTTTAATACCATTGCTCCATACTGGGAAGGGGAAGGATGTTCTTTTGCTTTAACTTCAAAAGTAACGATTATTTCTTTCCGTCCATCTTGATTAAAGTCATATAGTTGAATTGACTTTGTAGGGAAAGGTTTGTCAGGACTTACAATTAACGAGTTCGACGGTTTAAACTCATTAACAATTTTCATCAGCTCTTTATTCAGTTTTTTGTCAGCTTGAACAATTATCGGAGAAAGGTTTAATACTACGGATGATAGTAAGATAAATAGCATTATTTTCTTCATAATTATGTCCCCTTTATACTTTATCTGGGATTATAGTTCCCTGATATTCCTTTGTATATTAGGCATATATTTAGAAAGCTATGCTTAAATTAACCTGCCCCTTTAGCTCCATAAGAAAAAGAGCGATGTTTTACGATTGATTTGTGACTTATGACAAAATAGGACCATTAGTGAAAGGAGGATCTCTATTAGGTATACCGTTACACTTGTTAAGCCTACTCCAAGGTTCGTATCTATATATATTAATGGGGCTTAATAGGTGGTTATATTCGCTTTAAAGCCAGGTATGCGGTGGGAATAGCAATAGTTATAATACCCTTTTGGTGCTTTGTTCTGCGTGCTGTTCATATTTATAATGAAAAATCAAAGGGAAAAAGCATCAAATATGAATAGTTTAACAAATAACCTTCGATATTGAAGGTTTTTCAGCTCGTAGAATAATGTCCCTTTTAATGAACAGAATCGTTAAATTAAACGATACGGCAGAAGACGCTTAATTGTTTCATTAAACTTTAAAGTGGTAAATATATATTATGAAACTAGCAGGAGGAATAAAAATGAGGGTTCTAGTAAGATGAAAGAAGTGGAGCAGGAATGGAGCAAAGAGACGGCGGAAAGAGCGGAAAAAATGATGAGGAAATTTCAGGAGCTAAAGATTGATCCGCTCGGAATCGGCGGAAAAGTCCGGAGCCATTTTCGGAACTTTGATAAAGAAGCATGGAAAGACCGCTACCCAACCGTTCCTGTTGAATTTTATATGAACGTTCGTATTGTGAACACCGGCATCACCGAATAGAAAGTGACGTCAAAAAAGGGAGCGACCCAAAAGGATCTAAATTCGTCCCCTTGAGACGCTCCTCTTTTTCCCCCCCTTTCAATTTAGTTCAAGTAATTGGACTATATTTTGCAGTAAAAACAAGAAGAATATGTGCTCTAAATAAAGAGCCTAAACATAATATACTAGGCGGTATAACAATGAACGATTCCAAGGAAATGATTGTTCAAATTTTCGAAGAAGTTCTTAGTTATCAGCGATATGCTTCAAAAACTTCTCTAAATAGGACGACTTTCTTCTATTATATATACTCTCCAAACACATCTGATTTCCACAAATGAATCGCATGGCGTTCTTTTTCAAAAACCTTTTCCAAATAAATTTCTATAGTGGATAGCTGCTCATGGCCCAGACTCTTCATAATCTGATAGACATTAACTCCATTTAAGTGAGAAATGATGGCGAAAGCACGCCTACCTAAAGGTATGAGGACCAACGGAAGAAGAACGGAACTTCAAAAAGGGCAATCCACTCTCTTTTATGACTTTTGTTAAGAATTGAGACAAATAAAAGGGAGAGTAGGCACGGCCGGTATTGGTCGTAAAGAGAGGGTCGTCTCCTTCTGCTGCATCTATATCGTCGATGCCTCTAGCGGAACGGAACATTCGAATACTATTCATTCCTTTTCAATAGTATTTGCCTTTTTTTATTCCCTTACCTAGGACCTCTAAAAAATACGTGCTGGTAATGGAATCATATTGAAGATCCTTGACCCGGAGTCTTGTAAACTCTTCATTACGCATGCCTGTCATCGTTAGGATATGAATAATCGAAAAAACGATGGGGTGGTTAATTTCCCTAAAGTAATCAAGTAGCTGAATGACTTCCTTTGGTCCCCAATCCCGTTGGGCCGATCATCTTTACGAACATTGATCTTAAAGAAACCTTCATGAATAGGTTCCGTGATTTATCCTGCTTCGAACAGGAATTTCAAAAAACTCTTAATGATGGTTGTCTTTCTGGATAATGTGGCAACGGAATACGCTCCTTTTGTTAAGACATAGGGGCTTTTTTCTGATAACCATTCCTGATACCTTCGAATGTGCCGGCTAGATAAAGATTTAAAAAGGGAACCCTCCACAACTTTTTCCAAGTCTACATGGATTTCCAATGAATAAGTGGGTAATTGTTCAATAAATTGAAGAAGTTCTCGCTCTTAGGCTTAGACGGTGCGGGTGGACTTTTCATGTTGCAGTTATAAATGCTCTCGCCTTTGAAGAAACCACTGTAGCATGTCTACATCGCTAAAACCTGAAAAAGGATTTTGTCCATTCTTTTCTGTCATATATAATCGTTCTTGTAACGTGGGATTTAACTGTTTTTAATTAAGAGGTGACCTAGTTAATGGGGAAATCAGTAATGCTTGAAGAGTATAACCCAAAGTAGGCCGTTTATATGCTGTTTTTTGATAATGTAGGGTTTTTTCTTATTTAGTAAGCGGACAGATAATTAAAAAACAATTTAAAGAAAATCGGTAATGGTGAAGAGAGTGTGAGGATTTTCACTAAACTGGGCAATTTAGTTAAAAATGATACTTGATTGCACTTGCTAAAAGAACCCACGGAGTTTTAACATAGTTGAGAAAGGTATGGGGCAGTGCCCCTTACTCTTACAAAATCAAGTGAACGTTTTACTTAAGGAGTGGTTATAATGGCACGTGTTTTATTTATTAATGGTGGATCAGAAGGACATATCAATCCAACTATTGGAGTTGTGCATGAGCTTATTTCGCGTGGAGAGGAGGTGGTGTACTTTACGATAGAAGCTTTTCGAGAGCGTATTGAGAAGACCGGAGCTACTGTACGAACATTAGACGGTGAAAAATTTGTAAAAGCCTTTATCTCTGGTGGAAGAAATTATTTACTCGAAAGAATCAACGGTCTTTTGCATACAGCAGATGTCGTGATACCTAGTGTTCTGAAGCAAATCGAAGGAGAACATTTTGATTATATCATCCACGATTCCATGTTTGGATGTGGATATTTACTTGCACAAATACTTAAACTTCCGGCAATTAATTCTTGTACATCTTTTGCGCAGACAAAAGCATCATTCGATAAAATGTTGGAACAACTTTCTAAAAAAATCCCTACAGAAAGAGTTAAACCTATATACGATGAATTTCAAAGCCTGACGGCAATGGTGAAGGAAAAATATGATGTGGTGATCGATTCTCCTTACGAAGTTTTTTGCAATCCTGCACCACTTACAATTATTTATACAACTAGGGAGTTTCAACCTTTCGGAGAAGTATTCAACCAAACTTACAAATTTGTTGGTCCATCAATCTCCACACGATTAAAGCAAGAAAACTTCGAGCTTACTTCAATCAAAGGAAAAAGCCCAATTTACATTTCACTGGGTACTGTCTTTAACCAAGAAATTGATTTCTATAAGCTATGTTTTAAGGCATTCGAGGCCACTGATCATACTGTCTTGATGTCTATCGGGAAAAATGCTCAAATATCTGACTTGGGGGAGATTCCTAGAAACTTCATTGTGAAAAATTATGTTCCACAAACTGAGGTGCTGAAATACACGAAATTATTTATCACTCATGGTGGAATGAACAGTACCAATGAGGGTCTCTACTACGGGGTTCCGCTAATTGTAATTCCGCAAAGTGCGGATCAGCCGATAATTGCCAAGCAAGTTGCCAATATAGGAGCAGGTATTCAATTACAAATGCAAAGTTTGACGGCAACTCAACTTAATGAAGCGGTAGATCATTTGTTAAACCACCCATCCTTCCATAAAGCTGTTTCAAATATTAGTGAATCCTTTCAAAAATCGGGTGGGTATCATCAAGCTGTCGATGAGATTTTCCAATTTAAAAGCCAATATGATATATAAATATAAAGATTTCTCAGCTGCCATTATTGGCGGCTTTTTTTAGTGGTTTCGGCAACTTCTGTTTTTAATTAAGTAATGGAACAGGAACTATTATAAACGCTAGATTGTGCCCACAACGATATGGATCAGAAAAAGAGAATTTGAGGTTCATTAATGAAAATCAGGGAGACTTTGTGAAAGTTTGGCCAAGTGCAGTTTAATCCCTTGTTTTTTGTGGGTAGCGGGGGGAAATCCGAATTGGTATTTATGAATGCAGCATTCGTCCAGGGAATTGCTTGCCAACTTCTTGAATGGTTCCGCAGTGGGCTGCTCTGCATTAAAGACTCTTGAATACCATCCAATTAAGCAAAGATACCCTAAACGGTTATTCCAGTACCTGTCCTGGCAATGGTGGATTCACCAGAGGAGTACGGGCTATCTCAGGTCTTATCATAACAGGAGAGGCAAAGGGCTTATAAAAGTCATGAATTTGGAAGTGAATCCGCGATATGGTTCAAGGATTAGAGAACAATTTCAAGAAGGATGGAATCATTAAGGCTGTGGGTATAAGGTAAAAACATAACACCTGGTTGAAGGCACGTGTTCAAATAATCCCACCTAATGAAATCACGGGAATGGGAGATGATCTTTGTTGAAGGGTATGACGGACAGGGAGACTGTTGCAACCAGGGAATGGTTGAAGAAAAGCAGGTTTATCCAGTAACGATTATAAAGGAAAGAATGGATCGGGGATTAATCCATTATAGAGGCGGCTCTAAGGAAATCGGAATCTCCCAAAGTACCTTGTCCCGGTATAAATTGAAAGAGATTAGTTTAACAAACAGGATTTATTTTATGGTTTATAGAAAGTCATATCAAGGAGGGATATTTAGATGTCAAACCATGAAAACGAAGAAATGCTAACAGGAGGGAATGTCTCTAGGGTTTATCGTTCGGGAGATACTGTGCGACGAGAATTAAAGCCAGATAGTCCCAAAATTCATAAGCTATTAAAGCATTTGGAGAACAAAGGTTTCAGTTATGCCCCAAAGTTGTTAGGTATTGATGAAAAAGGAAGGGGGATATTATCATTTATTGAAGGAGAAGCTGGTAATTATCCTTTAAAAGAATACATGCGGTCTAATGATGTCTTAATAGAAATAGCGAAAATGCTCCGTCTTTATCATGATTCTGTCAGTGATTTTTCATTTGATGATAGCTGGGAATCGATAGATAACACCCCACAACAATTTGAGGTACTATGCCATAATGATTTTGCGATATACAACATTATTTTTAAACATGAAAGACCAATAGGTATTATTGATTTCGATGTTGCTGGACCTGGTCCAAGACTTTGGGACATGGCTTATACTCTTTATAATTGCGTCCCCTTAAGTAGATTTTACCTTTCTGAAACAGGTGAGAGAGTTTATTATAATTCATTACAGCATGCTAACCGTATAAAACAAAGAGTTAGATTGTTTTTTGAATCTTACGGTGAAGGAATAGACGAAGATTATTTGGAAATGGTATTGCTACGATTAGAGGGGTTATGTAAAACAATTACAAAAAAATCCAGTGAAGGTGACATTGCATTTCAAAAGATGATAGATGAAGGGCATCTTGAACATTACCAAAACGATATTAAATTCATTTGTGAACATGGAAAATAGTGGATTTAAGGGTAGGCTTTTGTTGAACTCCCATGAAAATTAAAAAAGCACAAAAAGGGCGCGACAGTCGGTGGTACAACGTGGTCGCCGGAGTCAGACTAACGGATGAGCTCAAAGGCACATAGTTCGACGACCTTCTTCGCCAGCAATTAAAACAGTATCGATATAGATACCAATTTTCATTCTCTGTGGTGAAGCGCTGATTTTTGCGCTTCATGAATGGCTAACGGTGCATTCGTTGAAGATTGAGGGGTCTTTAAGTAAGCTTTTCTTTATGAAACTATAGGGCAAGATACCGAATAAAAATATACATATTAACCACAATTTAGTAAATTAGATTAGAGGAGAAGGGTGGGGAATCATGACAAAATATTTAGGGGTTATTTCGTTTGCTCTAATTATCTTGGTTATTTGTTTTTTTACTGCGAATATAACACAAGTAATTGATCCTGGAGTAACAACTTTTCGTGTATTAATGATATGTGGAATCATTATATCGTTCTCTTTTTCTTTTCTCAGTGAGAAAGGACTTTGGAGAAATCAAAAGAAGCGAAGTACCGAAGGCACCGGCAACTTGACGAATCGTATTATTATTGCTGTTCCATGCGCATTTAACCGTTGTGGCAATGGACTTAAACCAGCAGGCTGTATAGGCATCATCATTAAGGCCATTCCAATGCGACGCCCTGTTGATATGAGAATCAAATAGGTATAACTAGTGGAGTCCGTCAGTTGATAAAATCATAATGAATAAAATAGACCTTTTTTTTATCGAATTGGGGGCTGTTTTAGTCTGATTAGGCAATTCTCTCTTATCTTAATGCAGACTTTTTTACAAAGTGTTGAATAATTCACACTATAAAAATTACCTTATTAAAGGGTAATTTGACAATAGACAATTTCCTAATAACTGTATATTAGTTATCACTTCTTTCGATTTATGTTGATAAAATCGAAGATAATAGACAGAATTTAGATAGTTGTAAACTCCTAATTAATAGGAAAGGTAATTAGATAGACAGACCAATCATTGCAGAACATGTTTTCGTTGACTCCACACATGTAAGGCTAATGAGAATTGCACAAATTTGAAAAGAAAATCGTTTGGAAAGAAATCGATGCTTATCGAGAACATCTTCAAAATGAGATTAACCAGGACTTAAAAAACACGAAAAAAAGCCATTCTTTCAAGAAAAGTTCACTAATGAAGAAGAGAAAGAAATGAAAGAAAGTACAACCGATCCAGATAGTGGATACTACGTCAAAAACGAACGTACAAAACAGTTTGCCTATTCATTCCTTGCTGCCTCAGACGAAACGGTTTTGTAGTCGGCATGATTGTAACACCAGGTAACACACATGATAGTAATATCTTAGAGCCAATAGTTAAAAAGTGATTAGAAGAGTTGGAAAACCCCAGGCTGTTTCCGCAGATACAGCTTATAAAACACCTGCGACTACGAGATACTTATTTGTACTGGAGATAACACCTGCCTTACCATATACACGACCATTCAAAAAGAAGGATTCTTTTAAACATGAATATGTTTACGAAAGAATCCTTTGACTGTTATCTTTGCCGGGCAGGTGAATCGTGAGTACAAATCACCAAAACATATCTGCGCAACGTGCCCTTTTTATTAGCACAATGTACGGATAGTAAAGATCATCAATAAGTTGTTACACGTCCCATTTGGCAAAAATACGTGGAAGTAGCAGATCATCTGCGCCATCACGAAGATATATAGCCAATTTTTGCAAAATGCAAAGAACAATTGAGCGAGTATTCGCGGATGGAAAAGAAAAGAATGGCATGCGTTGGACAACGTTAAGGGGACTTAAAAAATTGTTGATGCAGTCGATGCTAACTTTCGCTGCAATGAATGTAAAGAAGAGAGCCAACTGGACTTGCGAGGCCCAGAAAAGATCTAAATAATGGAGAGGTCAGCTATTTTCTATAACAGCTTCAAATCCAATAAAAAATCAAAAAGGTTTCGGAATGAGAACATTCCGAAACCTTTTGGTCTACAAACTGACACGGGGTTAAACTACCTCGTGTAAAATTACTTTTGTTTCTCTAACGCTATTTTCAACCCTTTTTGATAATATTGCTTCATCATTTCTTCAGGAACCATGCTTCCGCCAGTCCCCCAAATAATATGTGTACCATTGCCCATCTTTTCCGTTAAATGATGCTTCTGTAAATAATCGATGCCCTCTTTACATAATTTACTTGGTCCTATCATGCCTGCTAGTGCTGAAGGTTCTAAATGGAGCCCCTCTGTATCGACTAGTTCTTTTAGCAACTTATACAACTGTTCATCGCTAACCGTATAATTGCCACTTAAAAAAGGTTCCATAGTTTTACCCACAAACCCTGATGGCTTTCCTACAGCAAGTCCATCCGCGTCTGTTACATTATCGATACCAAAATCTTGTACAGAAACTTTATCATGAAGTCCAGTCATTAAACCGAGTAACATACATGGTGAGTGGGTAGGTTCTGCAAAGAAACAGTGAATATGGTCTTGGTACAATAATTTCAAACCAAAAGCTACGCCTCCAGGGCCACCACCTACTCCACATGGAAGGTAAACGAACAAAGGGTGATTTTCATCTATTATTATCTCTAGCTCTTCTAATTGTTTTTTCAATCGAGATGCAGCCACTGCATATCCTAAAAATAAGTCGTGAGAATTTTCATCATCCACAAAATAACATGTTGGGTCACTATCTGCTTGGATTCGGCCTTCCTCTACAGCTTTACTATAATCAGCTTCATATTCAATAACTTTGACATTTTTGCTTCTAAGCAAGTCTTTTTTCCACTGCTTTGCATCAGCTGACATATGAACGGAAACATTAAAACCTAACTTTGCACTGATGATGCCAATACTAAGTCCTAAATTTCCAGTCGAGCCTACTGCGATTGAATATTTTGAGAAAAGGGTCCGGAATCTATCACTATCTAAAATCGAATAATCATCTTGTATTGTTAACAATTGATGTTGAAAAGCTAATTTTTCTGCATGTTTGAGAATTTCATAAATCCCGCCTCTTGCTTTAATAGATCCTGATATAGGAAGGTGACTATCACATTTTAGTAATAATTCTCCTAATATAGGTTGTTGATAATCCTGTTCTAAGGATTGTTTCATGGCAGGAATTCTCACTAAAGGAGATTCTATGATACCGTTCGTTCCTTTTGTTTCAGGGAAAACCCTGGCGATATATGGAGCAAAACGCTTCAACCTTTCCTCTGCATCTTTTACATCTTCTTGAGTAAGGGGGGATTTTTTAATTCCCGTTTGAAATTTTTCGACATTTGGATTCAGCCAAAATACTTCATCCATCGAAATGAGCTTGTTTAGTAAAGGATATTGGTCTTTCCATGTTTGTATTTCTTTGCTTTCAATCTCTTTCATTTGTTTGATCCTCCTCATTTTCTTGTAACAAGTTGCTTTGTAAATTATAATTAAATAAAATTTAATACAGTTTAACACATAATCATCTTTGTGTTAATTTATATTTACTTTATTTAAATGAAATTTAACAACTTGTTAAGGAGTATCGATTATGGAAAATATAGATATTGGTAAGAAAGTTGAAAAATTTAGAAAAGCTAAAGGATTGAGTAGTAGAGAGTTGGCAAAATTAGCTGAAATTACACCTTCAATGTTAAGCCAAATTGAACGAGGTTTGGCGAATCCTTCTATTCAAACCCTAAAGGTTTTAGCTAAAACCCTGAATGTTCCAACTTTTAGTTTTTTACTTGAAGAAATAAATACGGAAGACTTGATCGTTAGATCCAGTAAACGTAAGAAAATGATCATTGATAATTTGTCTTATGAGTTATTGTCACCTGATTTTACGGGTAATTTAGCAACAGCGATTATGAAAGTTCCTTCCAATATTTCTTCGTCAGAAAATCTTCTAGAACATAAAGGAGAGGAAGTAGCATTTATTTTGGAAGGGAAAATTAAGCTGTATTTAGGCGAAGAAGAGTATCTTTTAGAAGCTGGTGATAGTGTGAAAATACCAGCAAATTTGAAACATAAATGGGAAAATAATTTTAGTCAAAATGCTGTTGTATTATTTTCAGTTACCCCACCTGCGTTTTAATGTAAAAAATGTCGAGTGTAATATTTTCCACAAACAGACGCGATTATTGAAAAAGGTTCGCTTTTCTTAATGAACTCCCATGAAAATTAAAAAAGCACAAAATCTAGAAAAAACCACAGCAACAACAAAATAGACCCAATAAAAACGCTTTTTAAAAAAAGGCTGAGCCTTATGAGTGATCTGATTGAGTTTGGTAAATCGTTAAACAAAAACCTCCAATTATAGCGAATTACGTAGAGGCTAGGGCGAAGACCAAAAAAGGATTAATCTCCCATGAGTGCTGCCCTTAAAGGGCGCGACAGTCGATGGTAACGTTGGATCGTTGGAGGCAGACAAACGGATACTTCGCCAGCCATTAAAACATTATCGACATAGAGATCAATTTTCATTCTCTGTGGTGAAGCGCTGATTTTTGCGCTTCATGAATGGCTAACGGAGGTGTTTGTTCTTTAAGAAAAAGTAAAAAAAGTCGATTTCTTAACGTTGAACTGCACCCCAATTGTTAGACACAACTAACAATTGGAGGTGCAGTTTTTTATGGCGAGATTTTCTTCAGAAGAAAAAATACAGGCAGTAAGGCAATATATAGATGGTAATGAAGGAGGACAAACAATTGCTAAATCTATTGGTGTTCATCCGAGTTTACTCCATCAGTGGATTAAACAATTTGACCTTTTTGGTGATGATGCTTTTGAAAAACGCTATACACTCTACCCCGCAAACTAGATGTACTCAATTATATGAACGAACACGGGACGTTTATCAGGAAAACAGCGGCGATTTTTAATATTCCATCTTATGAAACGCTTCGAAAATGGAAAGTTGCTTATGAAACAGAAGGATTTGATGCCCTACAATCGAAGAAAAAGGGGCGTCCATCCATGAAAAATAAAAATAATAAGACATCAAATACTCAAGTACCCGATGAAGGGTCAATAGAGGCTTTACAGGCGGAGAATGAACGTTTACGTATGGAGAATGCCTATTTAAAAAAGTTGAATGCCTTAGTTCAAAACAAGGAAAAATCACCAAACAAGACAAAGCACAAGTAGTCTATGAATTAAGGAATGCATTCCCGGTGAAAGCACTTATACAGCTCGCAGACATTCCGCGTAGCACGTATTACTATTGGGTGAAAAACTTCGGTCGTCCTGATCCAGATGCAGAACTGAAAGTATTGATTAAATCTGTTTTCGATGAACATGAAGGTCGGTTTGGTTACCGTCATATTCGTGATGAACTTAGAAATCGCGGACACCTAGTAAACCACAAAAAGGTACAGCGTATCATGAAAGAACTAGGGCTAAAATGTCTTGTCCGTATGAAAAAATATCGCTCTTACAAAGGAACTGTGGGCAAGATTGCACTAAATATTTTAGATCGCAATTTCAAAGCTGAAAAACCAAATGAGAAATGGGTTACGGATATTACAGAGTTTAAATTATTTGGAGAAAAGCTATATTTATCGCCGATATTGGACTTATTTAATGGAGAAATCATTACGTATACAATCGGTTCAAGACCAACCTACTCACTCATTTCAACGATGTTAGATCAAGCTTTTGAACGTTTAACAGACGACGATACTCTCCTTATTCATTCCGATCAAGGCTTGGCATTATCAAATGAAACAATACCGTAATGCCCTTAGGGAACGTGGCATTACACAAAGTATGTCTCGCAAAGGGAATTGTTACGATAACGCTGTTATGGAAAATTTCTTTGGTATCATGAAATCGGAACTTCTTTATCTAAAAGAATTTGAAAGTGTGGAACACTTTAAACAAGAACTAGCAAAATATATAGAATACTATAATCACAAACGAATCAAGGCAAAATTAAAAGGCATGAGCCCGGTACAATACCGAGTTCATGCCCAACGGGCTGCCTAACGAAATAACCTGTCTAACTTTATGGGGTGCAGTTCACGTAGTGGAGATCGACTTTTTAAGTTGAAAATTCTCTTAACATATAAAGTTTCTGAAATAGGAAATATAGCATTGTCGCTGCCGTTCATAAAAGTATACTTTTACGAATGGGGTATTTTTGATTAAAAACACCTGTTTTGAGCGTTTGTAAAACCACAAAAATCATTTTCGAACGTTCGCTTATTTTTAATATATTTTTTCGAACGAGAAAACAGCTACTGAATTGTTTTATTTCGTTTTTCTTCCTAAAATATCCGCAAATACCCCGATTACAGCGGATTATCCCTGATTAAATGACCTTACTGGCATGTAAGCACCAGATGAAAACGCTTCCTTTCACTATCTCGGCCTTTTCCTTATGAATGTCCTCTCTTCCCTTGAATCTAAATCTCAGCATGTTACGATAAAAAGGTTGAAAAATACGAACAGAATTACGAACAATGAACTTTTAGGGGGCATAATGTTGAGAGATAAAATTGTTGCATTTTTAGGAGCCGGTTCGATGGCAGAGTCGATGATTTCAGGAATTGTGCAGGTTGGGAGCATACCAGCAGAGAGAATTTATGTGACAAATCGCAGTAATCAATTACGACTAAAGGAAATGAATCACGTGTATGGAGTTCATGCGGTCCATCAGGATGCATTGCCATATGAAGAAGTTGATTTCTTTATTTTGGCAATGAAGCCCCAGGGAGCAGCAGATGCTCTCGATGCACTCAAAGAGAAAGTAAGAGTGGATCAAGTTGTGATTTCTGTATTAGCGGGCATTTCCACTGAATTTATGGAAAATCATCTACAGCTTGGACAGCAGGTTGTGCGGTTGATGCCGAATACGTCGAGTATGATCCGGGAGTCGGCAACTGCGTTATGTCCGGGAAGACATACAGGGATGGACAATGTGATAGCAGTGAAAGAACTGCTTGGCTGTATGGGAAAAGTGTTCTTAATTGAGGAAGAGCAAATGGATATTTTTACAGGAATTGCAGGAAGCGGACCTGCATACTTCTATTATTTAATGGAGCATATGGAACACGCTGGCGTTGAAAAGGGTATGGATGAAGCGATGGTCCGTGAGATTGTCGCCCAAACGATTTTAGGCGCAGCCAAGATGATTTTGGTGAACGACGAAGCACCGGCAAGTCTCAGAGAGAAGGTCACTTCACCAAATGGAACGACAGCATACGGACTTGCTGCTTTACGGAAAAATAATGGCGGCAGAGCCATTTCACAGGCGATTCATCAAGCGGCGAAACGTTCGAAAGAGCTGAATGAAGAGATGGCAGTAGCATTGGTGACGTCTTAATCAGAGTTTAAGAATGTAGGTTTAAAGGAGAAAAATCAGGAGGGATAGGATGTTCAAAGAAAAGAAACAGATAAAGAGAGTTGTTATTAAGATTGGAAGCAGTTCACTGACCAGCATGCATGGTGAGCTCAGCCGCAGAAAACTTGAGAAGCTGGCGGATCAGATTGTAGAGCTAAAGGATGCAGGATATGAAACGGTTTTAGTTTCTTCTGGAGCAGTAGCAGCGGGCTATCGTAAGTTAGGGTGCATCAAGCGTCCATCTGCCTTACCTGAAAAGCAGGCAGCAGCTTCCATCGGACAGGGTCTATTAATGGAATCTTACTCAGAACTCTTTTTATCTCACGGATACGTCGCTTCACAGCTGTTAATTACAAGAAGTGATTTTTCCGATGAAACACGCTATGGCAATATGAAAAATACGATGAATGTCTTATTGGAACGCGGAATTATTCCGATTGTAAATGAAAATGATACAGTCACAGTCGATCGATTGAAATTTGGAGACAATGATACGCTGTCTGCTAAGGTGGCCGCGCTGATTGGTGCTGATTTCCTGATTATTTTATCTGATATTGATGGACTTTTTAATGACAATCCGAACAATAATCCAGATGCGAAATTGCTTAAAAAAGTAGATGCCATCACACCTGAAATTGAAGCAGCAGCTGGGGGAACAGGAAGCCCAGTCGGTACAGGCGGCATGAAATCAAAAATTGCAGCCTTTAAAATTGCGATGGCATCCGGCATTCAGTCCTTTTTAGGAAAATCAAGCACAAGGGATATCCTGATGGATGCAGTGAAGGGCACTGCCAGAGGTACGTATTTTGAGCCGAAGCCGAATGCCTTTAACCTTGATAAGAAAAAGCAATGGATTGCGTTTCATTCAGGCCCTGAGGGCAAAATCATCATTTCTCAAAAAGCGAAAACAGCCATAATTGATCAGCAGAGAAATATATATCCAATCGATATTCAGGAAGTGAACGGAAGATTTAACGATGGGGCCGTTGTGACCATCCTTGACGAAGAGGGAGAAGAATTCGGTCTCGGCAGAATCAACTTTTCAACTGAACAGCTGACACAAGAAACTAAAAACGAAACGGCGGCAGCTATTGATCAAGAGACGTTTGTATGTTCTCTCGATTTCTCAATGAAGGTGCCAAGCTAAAAACTTACAGGAGGGGTTTTGATGAGTGTTGCACCGCTTAAACCAATGACGGTGGAAGAACAGGCAATCACAGCGAAAAAAGCAGCGAAAATATTAAGCATGCTGACAACTGAGGAAAAAAATGATGCACTTAGAATTGTAGCGAATGAATTAGAAAAAGAATATGGAATCATTTTGGACGCAAATAAAAAGGACTTGAAAAAAGGAAGAGAAAAAGGGTTTGACCAGGCGTATATGGATCGTCTTGCACTAACTCAAGAAAGAGTCAGTGACTTTGCAGAGGGACTGCGCGAGGTTGCTGGTCTTCCGGATCCAACGGGTGATGTTCTTTCCGACTGGACGCTTGAAAATGGTTTGAAAGTGCAAGAGGTACGCGTTCCCCTTGGTGTCATTGGAATGATTTACGAAGCACGTCCAAATGTAACGGCAGATGCGGCAGGACTTGCATTGAAGTCAGGTAATGCAATTGTGCTGAAAGGAGGATCATCCTCGCTTTCATCCAACAAAATGATTGTTGAAGTGATGCACCGCGCCCTTGAAAAAACAAAGATACCTAAAGAAGCCGTGCAATTCATTGCTTCAACAGACCGTGCGACAACTCAGAAGTTATTTACCATGAAGGAGCATATCGACGTTTTGATTCCTAGAGGCGGTGCTTCTTTAATCAAGGCGGTTGTAGAAAATGCGACGGTTCCGGTCCTTGAAACAGGTGTAGGAAATTGCCACATCTATTTTGATAAAGAAGCTGAGACAGAAAAAGCTTTAAACATAATTATCAATGCCAAGACAGATCGTCCTGCTGTATGCAATGCAGCGGAAACACTTATCGTTCATAAAGATTGGCTGAGTGAAAATAAAGAAATCCTTGCAGAAACGTTAAAGGAATATGGCATTACGATTCACGGTGATCAAGAAGCAGCTGCAGTCTTGCTCAATGTAATCCCTGCAAACGAAGAGGATTGGGCCAACGAATATTTAAGCTTAGATCTTGCAGTTAAAACGGTCAACAGTCTAGATGAAGCCATTGAGCATATTGATCAGTACGGCACAAAGCATTCAGAGGCTATCATTACAGAAAATGATGATACGGCTAAGCGATTCATGCAATTAGTGGATGCAGCCGCAATATACCACAATGCTTCCACTAGATTTACAGATGGAGGAGCACTCGGCTTTGGGGCAGAAATCGGCATCTCAACCCAAAAGCTTCACGCGCGCGGACCGATGGGATTGCCTGCACTGACAACGATTAAATATATGATGAGTGGGAATGGGCAGATTAGGTAAGAAGTCTATTTTCAACAGGACCGATCATCCTTTTTAGTAAGGGTGGTCTTTTTTTGCGGAAATCAGAAAAAAATTCGCAAAAATCCTTTGCTTAAAGGCATAACAGCATCCTTATTTTGAACATTGAGCACGTGTTAGCCGATGCGGGATATGCTTTTAAAGCTGTTTATAGAAGAACAAAAACAATACCGTGAAGATTTGTTGCAATGGTGTGATATCTTATTTATTTTCACTGGGAAAATATAAAACCGAGGTTTTCAAAACTCTTTTACATAAAAAGTTTAGAGGAATGGAAAAAGTCAAATCGCGAATTAAAAGGAAAATTACAGATAGATTTAAAAGTGGATTTCGATGACTATCAGATAGCTAAAAGCCTATATGAGCAGTCGGAACTGCTACACGAAGAATCACAGGGGTATCAAGAAAAGAAGGTGAATCTGGTTTGAGAAAGATACCTGGGGGTTACCCGCTGATCCTGATAGGGGAATAGTAATGCTAAGTAAGGAGGCAAACGATACAGTAGAAGAACTTGATAAAGAATGGATTGAACTCATTCAAATGGTTATTAATTTGGAAATACCGATACAAGAAATAAGAAATTTTGTATCAGACTATAAACGGCAGTAAGTTGATAAAAAAGGGTACCGCGTCCCCCAAAAACGATAAACTGAGCTTATAAGTTACAAGAAAAGTCCAAAATTTCGTACTGGGGATCCTACAAAACTTTAACTTGATGGCAATGTGACGCTACCCATGGCTGTACCCCTAGATAGAAGTATTGATGCATTTTCTGAAGTATTTTCAGACGTCTATTGGAAAGAAAATAAAGCTAAAGAGGTAAACGGATAATGAAGAAATTATTCAAAAACTCTTTAAAGTGGCTTTTATTTACTTTTTTATCAACACTCATCAGCATGCTTTTTACAGGATTATCGACCTTTACTTTGGCTTTTTTTATGAAGTGAGTTTTAGCATTACATTCATATGAAAGAAATACCTTTCATATCGTAGTATTGTAAAAATTAGATAAAAAAAGATTAAGAAATTTTTCTATCTTCCTCTTGTGAAAAAAGAATGTCAAAGTGCTCAATAGTATTAACTACCCCTTTATTTAAAACATTGCCTTCTGATGATAGTAAATACGAAAATGGAACACTAGAGATACCAAGATCTTCTAGGTCTCCTTCTTTTATTAAACTTACCTGAAAATTATTTAAAAAGTACTCGTTTACATAGTTCAGTGCTTCTTCTTTTTAAGCCACCATTAAAATAATAAATTCCTTGTTTGAATACTTTTTTCTCACTAGATCTAATATAGCGTATACACGTTTACATATACTAGAAGTAGATTGGGTGAAAATCAGTACTGTTTCTTTATTAGGAGAATTAATATTTAATTCATTCCCATAAATACTATTAAAAACTTTTGGGTAGGGTAATGGGTACCTATAGGAAAACCATCTTCTGGAGTTAGTATAGTTTCATGGACACATTTTAGTTAAGTCCTTACAATGATTTTTGAGAGGATGTGTCCGTCTTGGA